>JBIKJU010000131.1:0-5873 GCA_044360745.1 Chitinophagales bacterium | reverse complement strand
TACATTGGGCAGAGAATTTCGGGTCGCCAATGGGATTGAATATCTTGATAGTTCAATTCAAGCATTAGATATTCGAAATAGTCAAATTACAAATTTGCCATTAAAAATATTTAAAAACAAGCAATTAAAGATATTGTTACTAAGTGGCAATAAAATAAAAGAAATTTCCAGCGAAATTGGAACGATGCCCAATCTTTTAGGCGTTGATTTATCAAACAATGAATTAGATTCAATACCTTCTACATTTGAAGGGCTTAAGAATTTAAATTGGCTCAATTTATCAGAAAACTTACTGACTCACCTGCCGAATGAAATTGGCAATCTTGATAACCTATCAATTTTAGATGTTGGGTGGAACAAGATCACAGCCCTACCATCGACTATTGGTAATTTAAATAGTCTAACTTTACTTAATCTTAATGGGAATTATTTGTCTAATTTGCCATCCCAAATAGGGGGCTTTAGAAATATTGAATTTATCGACCTTTCGAATAACTGGATTGAGCAATTACCAATCGAAGTCGGTCAACTAACAAAACTTATTTGGTTAAACTGTTCAAATAATAGACTGGTAGAATTACCCAAGGATTTAGGGAACCTAACAAATCTTAGATGGATTGATGTCTCTTATAATTTTTTAAAAAGTATTCCGAATGAGTTTAAAAATCTTAAAAAACTTAATTGGTTAATTTTAAAAAACAACCTAATTAACGACACAGAAAAGCAATTGATCAATGAATACATGACTGATTGTGAAGTAAAGGATATTGAATCCCTTGAAGACTTATTTAAAAAATATAGCCTCCAACTATCAGAGGAATTACAAAAAACGCCAATTGACACAATTGAAACAACTCATATATACAATAGATTGTCATGGAATCAGCTGGTTAGGTCCCAATTTAGTGATGCAGAAAATACTATTAGGCGAGGTTTGAAAAATAAGCCAGACGATATTTTTCTGAATGCAAATTTGCCCTTGAGTTTGATTCTACAAAATAATGATAATAAAACTAAGGAAGCAATTCAACTATACGATTCCTGGAAGGGCAAACCTTTTGGTGAGTTGAGATTACCTTTCTTTCGTGACGCATTTTTAGGAGATTTAAAAACTTTTGAACGATCTGGTATAATTCCAAAACACAGAATAGTAGATATTGAAAAATTGCGAAGACAAATTCTTTTTCACTGACGCAAAGTCCGTTTGCGTTATGTGCCCGTTGACACTTGACTCATAAGGATTTACGGCTTAATTATATTAGTTAGGGTACAATCTGGAATATTTTACTGGCGAATATTGGCAAAAAACAGGCCGAAGTTGGCCGACAAATAAAGGTTTGCACTTGATAAAAAAGATAAAAAAAAGCAATGGGAAAGTGGAGTCAAGAAAGTTGCTTGAAATTTTAAAAAAAAATGGGTGCTAACTTTGCATGGTTGACAACCGCTTCCTAAGCGTCGCGGTGTGACAACCATGCCGACGTTAGCCATAAAAAAAGAAGCCCCGTTATTCGATTAAACGTAAGGAAATAAATTAAAAGAAAAAAACAAGTCAAAAAAACAAAAAAAATATATAAATATAACCTATACCTTTGCTGATATTAAATTCACAAAATATTATACATGCCCTTATTTCAACAATCCGTACAAAAGAAATTCATAAAGGATTTAGATAAAGCAAAAGTAGAAGCCGCTTATCAAAAACTTATTGCACATTTCGGAAATATTGATGTTCAGGAGAACATCAGAAAAGCAAAAGAAGAGCAATACCAAGAAGGTTTTTTAAGAGAATTGTTTGTTGATGTTTTGGGTTATGTACTCCATCCACAGCCAAACTATAACCTTATTACAGAACAGAAAAACGAAAAAAACAGTAAAAAAGCAGACGGGGCAATACTCAAAAACGGTAAACCTATTGCGGTTATCGAATTGAAGTCTGTCAAAACAACTGATTTGCAATCTATTGAAATACAAGCATTTAACTACAAAAACAATCAAACTGAATGTGTTTATGTCGTAACGTCTAATTTTCAAAAAATCCGTTTTTACATAGAAAATGCCGTTGATTTTGAAGAATTTGATTTATTCGATTTAAGCAAAGAACGCTTTGATTTATTGTACTTGTGCTTGCAAGTTGATAACGTTTTGTCGGACTTGCCTTTGCGTATTAAACAGGCATCGCTTGAACGGGAGGAGAATATTACAAAGAAATTGTACGCTGACTATTCGCTGTTTAAACAAACGCTTTTCAAGGACATTTCAGCACAAAATAAAGGACTTGATAAACTCACTTTATTCAAAAAGACCCAAAAATTATTAGACCGTTTTTTGTTCATTTTCTTTGCCGAAGATAAAGGACTTTTACCGCCAAATTCTGTTTCAGAAATCCTAAATCAATGGGATAAATTGAAGGAATTAGACGCATACCAACCGCTTTATAGTCGTTTTAAGTTGTTTTTCGGTTATTTGAATTATGGACACAAAGGAAAACATTATGATATTTTTGCTTACAACGGTGGGCTTTTTGCGCCCGATGATTTGTTGGATAATTTTATCATTACCGACAATATTTTATACAACCATTGTCGGGTTTTGAGTCATTACGATTTTGATACAGAAGTAGATACCAATATTTTAGGGCATATTTTCGAGCATAGCCTCAATGAAGTGGATGAAGTTGCCGCACATACTGAGGGGGTCAATTTGGACAAAGGGAAAACAAAAAGAAAGAAAGACGGTATCTTTTACACGCCTCGATACATTACAAAATACATTGTTGAAAGTACCGTAGGCGAATTGTGTAAACAGAAAAAAACATCATTAGGACTTGATAATGAATCACTTATAAAAGCAGATACGAAAAAAGACCGCAAATTGTATCAAGTCAAAATAGACGAATATCGTAAGTGGTTGTTACAACTCACCATCTTAGACCCTGCTTGTGGTTCGGGTGCATTTCTGAATCAAGCGTTTGAATTTTTATTACAAGAACATCGTCTTATTGACAGCATGACCGCTATGCTTTTTGGCGATAGTTTGGTTATGACGGATAACGTGACGGAGATTTTAGAAAATAATATTTATGGCGTGGACATCAACGAGGAAAGTGTTGAAATTGCACGGCTTTCTTTGTGGTTGAGAACGGCAAAAGTTGGTAGGAAATTGAACGATTTAAGCCGTAATATAAAATGTGGTAATTCATTGATCAGTGACCCGTCAGTAGCGGGTGATTTGGCGTTTGATTGGCAAAAGGCTTTTCCACAGGTTTTTGAAAAGGGTGGTTTTGATGTGGTGATTGGGAATCCGCCTTATGTTTTGTGTCAGCCATCAAATACTGATGAAATTACGTTAAATTACTTCAAAAATTATGAAGTTGCAAGTTATAAAATTGACTTATTTCATTTGTTTTTTGAAAAAGGTGTAAATATTCTTTCAAGGAATGGGCAATTAGGATTTATAACCCCTAATACCTATCTAACAAATAAGTATATTCAAAAATTAAGATTATTTATTTTAGAGAATACACTTATCGAGAGCATTGTTTCTTATGAAGATATTGTTTTTGTTGACGCTGGAGTAGATGTTGCAACAATTATTCTGAAAAAAACAAACGAAAATGTACAAAACAGTGTAGTTCAAATCTATAAATCAAATTTTGGTAAATTAGTAGAAGTAGGAAATAAACAACAATCTTCATGGATTTCTGATTCGGAGAATACTTTTAATTTAAATTCTGATTTGAATATTAGTTTTGAAAATTGTATTTTGCTTGGAGATATTTGTTCGGTAACATTTGGACTTCAAACAAAAGATAAAGAAACATTTGTTTCTGAAAATAAAAAAGATGATGAATGGGAAAACTGTTATACAGGAAAAGATGTAGGTAAATATCATTTAACACCTTCATCTTTGTTTTTTAAAAACAAGCCTATGGAGGTGAAAGCGGGAGGCTCTTGGGATATGAAAATACATAAAAGTAAAAAAATAGTCGTGAGACAAGTTGGTAATCCAGAACCCCTATTTGCATTTGATAGATTTGGATATGCTACTTTAAACACAATGTATAGTATAGTTGTAGAAAATCATAATTATAATTATAATTATTTGTTGGCAATTTTATGTTCAAAACTAATTAAGTCTTTTTGGATGTCAAACTACTCTGATAACAAAGATTTGTTTCCTAAGATAAAAGGGTATCAACTTAAAAACTTGCCTATATATAAGGCACCGAAGGAAAAACAGTTAGAAATTTCGGACTTTGCCGAAAAAATGCTGATTTGCAATGAACAATTGAGAGAACAAAGCACTCGTTTCATCAAACTCTTCCAAAGCAGTTTTCCCAATTTAAACGTCAATAAAAAAATAGAAACGTGGTATGAAATGACCTTTGGCGAGTTCCGTAAAGAGTTATCAAAACAAAAAATAGCCATACCGATAAAGGAATTAATGGACTATCAAGAGTTATTCGATACCAACGCAGCACAGATTAAAGAAATACAAACTAAGATAAATAATACGGAACGCACGATAGATAAATTGGTTTATGCGCTGTATGACTTGACGGAAGAGGAAATACAAATTATTGAAAATCAATAGTTTAGTATTTAAAATTGGTAAAATATCTCCAAATAGCAAAAATACTGAGGGGAGGGTAAATTGTATTGGGCAAATAAAACCGAACAAAAAAAATTTAATTTATAATAAGATTAATAATGACAAGAGCGGTGTATCCCTCCCACGAACCCCATATCACCCAATTCCCCAATTTTATCCATTAGATTCATTCCGCAGGTTTCCAGAAAGGCGGTAACAAATGCGGGAGTTGCGAAGGTTTAGTAAAAGCAATGCTGTTAAGTACATCCTGGAGCCATTGTTCGGGATTGATATTGTGATGTTTGAGACTATCCAGTTTTTGGGGCGCATTATAGACTTATACCCATATTACTAAAAAAAGTTGGGATAAAATAAAAAGCACATTGGATAGCTTGCAGATGAAACACATTACTATATATTTGCGGCGTACTTAAATGGTTTGTCCATTATTTCCAGATTACAATGCTCACTTTTTACGCTTTTTCCATTAACATTTATTGCGCGTTTTACATGTTCGAAGGGGTTGGTTTGCCGCAACTGTGACAAAGTAAATGGTAACGATAATGCGGGTTTTCACGTAATAGAGGGGTATTGGGAGGGAGTGACGGCAAACCATAGTTAGTCATAATTATAAAAAACATAGCAAAAATGAGCAGAATTCTTCTTCTAATTTTTTTTTCAGTTTTATCTACATTTAAAGTTGATGCTCAAAAAAATGACGATGTTCAGCAAAAATGTATCACCGATTTCTTTGAGGCTTACAACACGCAAAAATTTGAGGACATGAGAAATGTAATGAGTCCTATCTTTAAGTTGGTGTTTTCAAAAAATAAGGTAAAACTTATGTATGGAACGCAATATGAAATTATGGGGAAAGCATATATATATAAGATTACCAAAAAATCAGAAGGGACGTATTTAGTGCAGATAAAATACCACAGAGATACAACAGAAATAGAAAGATTGGGATTATCTATTACAAAAAGGGGTAAAATTATAGGAATGAACGACCCAAGGTTAGTATATAAATATCCTTTAACAAATCAAAGCAATTCTATTGCAGATAGTATTTTAAAAAATAAAATTGATAGTATTTCTAATCTAAAATACAATGTAGCAAACTTTAATGGTTGTGTTTTAGTATTAAAGGATAAAATTCCTTTTTATAAAAAAAGTTTTGGTTATAGTGATTTTGAGCATAAAACACTTCTCAATGAAAACACACTTTTTGATTTGGCTTCACTTAGCAAGCAATTTACTGCAATGTCAATAATGCTTTTGAA
>JBIKJU010000130.1:0-5902 GCA_044360745.1 Chitinophagales bacterium | reverse complement strand
ATTGTAGAATTAAAAGACGTAGTCCCGAATCTAGATTTTAAGACTGAAATAAACGAAGTTAAGAAAAGCAATCCTGAGGTGTCTATTAAAAGATTAATCCCCGTAGTTTTATATTTTCACAATGATGAGCCAGACCCAAGAAGTGTAAACGATACCACTTCAAGAACCTATGCTCAAACTTTTCAAGAATATACAATTTTACGAAATGGATATATCAAAGAGTTTTCACTTGTCGAAAAGAACAATGCAGCTAAAGAAATTAATGATTTGTTTGTAAATAAAGTCGACAAAGGATTTTATGATTTAATTTCGTTTAGTGCATATTTGAGAGATATTCTTAAAGCTGGTAAAAGCGTCAAGATTACACTTAAAGGATACTGCTCTCCACTAAACTATAATGCCTACAATATTAGCTTGGGTAATAGAAGAACAGTTTCTGTTTTTAATCACTTTAGCACATATCGAAACGGAGAATTGGAACCCTACATCAAAAGCGGTCAGTTGAGCTTCGATTTTGTTTCTCTTGGAGAAGAGAATGCTCCAACTAATATTTCTGAAAATAGGCTAGATAAGCCAAATTCTGTATATCATCCTGTTGCTGCTATGGAACGAAAAACCGAGATCATAGCTATTGAAATAGAGTGATGTTAATTGATCCAGTTTTCAATTTTTGCTCTCATTTCCTCACCTAACCATTCGTCAGGATTCGTTTTTTGATAGATTATTTGTTTTTTTCTATTGACAATATAATTTGTAGGAAAAGTGTGAATGCCAATCTCTTTAAAAGGAGTTTTTGTTTGTAGAAAAACTAGTTCCCCTTGATTGAATCTATTCGCTACTGCTAATTGTCGCTCTGTATCTTCATCAGATATACAGATAATAGTGAGCTTGTTTTTGTAGGTTTTACTCAACTCTTCAAAGTCTTTAATCTCTTTTATACAAGGCCCACACCAGCTTTGATAAAAACTATACAGCACTACTTTTTCATCCCAAATTTTCGGATCTACTTTTTCTTGGTTTAAGAAATATAGTTGGTAATTTGAAACATCTAATTTAGGTGGAATTCTATAATAGTAATAGGCGTAGCCAGCGATCAAGACACCTACTATAGCTAGAACATTGAAGAAATTAAGATGTTTCATGAATTAAGTTTTTATAATCAGCCATACTTCTCTTTATGATTTCTATGGCTTCTTCTTTGTTATAGACTTCCGTTATTTCTACTCTTTTTTCATCTTCATTAGGCGATTTTTTGTAGGTCAAAAAATAATGTTTCAGCCTATCTAGCATGGTACTAGGAATATCTGTAACATCTTTCCAATCTTTATAAACCAAATCTTCTTTCATCACACAAATGATTTTATCATCTGCCTCATTATTGTCAATCATTCGAAATCCACCAATCGGAATGATATTGACAAGTATTCCATTTTTGGTTATATTTTTTTCAGTAAACACACAAATATCTAAAGGGTCGCCATCACCAACGATATTTTCTTTCCCTGCTTTTTGCATGCAATACTCAGCCACATTTTTGCCACAATAAGTTTGAGGAATAAAACCGTAAAGTGTAGGGAGTTGATTAGAGAATAGCTGTGGCCGATCAATTTTCAGTAAGCCACTGTCTTTATCTATTTCATATTTCACAGTATCAGAAGGCACGATTTCTATAAATCCTACGCATTCACTTGGTGCTTTATCGCCTATATTTACTCCATGCCACGGGTGGAGTGTATGTGTTGAATATTTCATAATTAAAAATACTTTACAAATGACCAGATTTTCCGATGTCTAAGATAGTAAAGTTTGCTGTCATTAGCGTATGCCTCTCTTTCAAACACTATATTTCTATATGCTTTATCATGATTTTGATATTTTATAAGATTGATAACATAATGGATAAGATATACCAGGTAGAAAGGAATAATCAATAATTCTAACTGCTGCGTGAGGTGTATGCGTTCATGATACACCAATGTTTTGTTGCTTTTCAAAGTCACATTCTTTAAAAATACAAATGGGAAAATAGCCATACCCGAATAAGCCATAAATGGAATTACTATGAATATTGGTTTTTTCATTTTAAAAAGCTCTGCTAATACCTAAAACCCAACGCCATGCTATGTTTTTGTTGTTGTCGTGTGGTGCATGTGAAATATAAAATGGAACATCAAAACGAATTGTAAGTGGATTTATATTGTCTAGGAATCCCCATTTTTTTATTGTAAGTGCAGCGCCTACACCTGCATCTACTCGCACTTGCGAAAATTGATTTTTACCAATTGAATTCTTGTAAACTATGCTGCCAGCATCAGCAAATAGGTAGGTGTTTAAATCTAGATAGGGGCGAAGTTTGTTTTTCTTAAATCTCACTATTCTGTTGAAGTCAAGCTCCGCATTGATAGCCGCTCCTGAATTACCTTTATAAACCCAAACTGTATTGCCAGCATTGTCTTTTTCGCTCATCACATAGCCGCTATAGCCTCTGAGATTTAGCCCTCCTCCATAGTGCAAATGTGATGTGGTAGCTCCATGATTGCCCCAGCGCTCAGGGAAGAATGCCGCTGCTCTCATGTATTTGTTGTCGAGCATTTCCTCGGGGTTTGCGCCTGCAAAAAATAAGGCTGATTCTGATGGTACATTATTGCCTGTTCCTATTCTGCCATATACTCTTGTTCTTAAGTCAAAGCGCCACAGCTCAACAGTTTGCTTATACGCAACTTCAAGATAGTGGTAGTTTGAAGAATTAAACAAGGTAGCTGATCGGAGTGTAGTTTTAAGAAAACCATCTACGATTGATTTTTGGAAGCGGTAGTTCAAAATCAAATTGACAGAGGTGTTGATTTGATTTCCTTGATCAAAAAACGAAGTCCATTCTTGTTCATTGATGAGATAATTTCCCCATACTGTTTTTGGGATGGTCATCAACTTCACATTCCCTTCTATCGAAAGTCCATTGTCAAATCGTCTAACTAAACCAACTTTATTGAGTAATACTCCATCTAGCATTCTAGAATGAATATTTATTCTTGTTTTTTTAAATACGGGGTCTAAACTAGTAGAGTAATCAAATTTGTACGAAACCCATGCTGCTGCTCTTTTTTCTTCTTTTGTGTAGCCGTAAAAACCACCTTGACCCAAATGAGTATTCAGCCAAACATTCAGCCCAAAATTATGCTTTATGCCTGCTAGGTAATGACCATTTGCATACAGGCCTATTTTCACACCATCAAAGGCATTGTACCATACATCATGGCGCATCCAAATTCTATATTTTTGCCAACTTGGAAATAGATTCACATGTACATCCGGCAGTATTTGCACATTACCTCTTAGCTTATTGTTGTAGTTGTTTACATCCGCCAATCTCTCAGAGGGGTCTATGATCACATTTTTAATGCCATTGGGGATATTGACTATGGCGGTATAACTTGGTTTTAGTTTATCCCATCCATACCACTTCGGAAGTAGTTTTGTGCTAGCTGATACCTCTTTTTCAAACCAAGTATTTGGGATATAAAAATTATGTACGCTATCTTTTTTATCAATGACTTGAAGGTCTATCGGCATTTGCATCCGCCCCTTTCGCTTTAGTTTTATAGCGTATTCGTTCGTCATCTCAGTTTTCTTAACACCAGCTACTTTGTAGTCTATGTTTTTAGTAGTTTCCATCCATTGGTCAAAAAACCAATTGAGGTCTGCTTTAGTAAATTGAATAATGCTATTGCGAAAATCTTCAGGATAGGGATGGTTCATTTTCCACTGCGCTACATAATGTTTCATAGATTTTGAAAATAATGAATCGCCTAAAAGATATTGAAGATTATAAAGCATAGTAGCAGTTTTCATGTACACATGTCTATAGCCACCACCTTGCCCCACAGCGCCATGAAAATTATCTGAATGCGTATTAAGCGGTTCATCGCTGTGTGTTATGGCATCGGCCAGATATCCATAATAAACTCGAGCATCTCGTGCAGTAGCAGGCTTGGTAAAAAACTTTAGATATTTATTTTTTATGGGGTCGCTCACTATATGTTTGCCATCAATATGTTCTAATCCCCACGATGTAAGAAACTGAGTGAAACCCTCATCCATCATAGCTCTGTAAGTTTCATTGTTGCCAATCATACCATAAAACCAGTTGTGTCCGACTTCATGTATAAGTAGACCTCTATAGCCTGGGTCTTTGCCGCCATCTAATGTGAGCATGGGGTACTCCATACCATCTTGAGCATCGGCTACTACCATTTTAGGGTATTCGTACATCCCAAAATCTTCTGAAAAACACTTGATAATTTTCGCACAATATTCAGCAGCAGTTTGCCAGCCCGAGGCATGAGGTTCTTGTACTATCGCCACACAGCGTACACCATTCCAAAATGTGTCAGCCATTCTATAATTGGGATTAGCAGTGAAAGCAAAGTCATGCACATTGTCAGCATGATACTTCCATATTTTTCGCACTCCTTTTTTATAGGGAATAATAATAGAGGGTTTTTCACCCCACGGTTTGTCTTTGAAATTTCGGATGTGTATTTTTTGTTTGAGCGTATCCGGAAGCATTTCATTTTCATTTTGTAACACTCCCGTAGCTTCTACTATGTAGTTTGACGCAAAATTTAGGGTCACATCCCAGCTGCCAAAATCGCCATAAAATTCTCTATTGAGATGTTGATCGGTGTTCCATCCGCTATGGTTATCATATACGCAAAGCTTAGGATACCACTGACATCCGTTGTAGTGTTTTGCACCATAGGAGTTAAATTTTTTCATTCTTCTTCGCGTAGTACCACTATCATAGAATGTTTTAAATTGGATATCAAATATACAGCTATTGTTTGGGAGCAATGGCTTTTTTAAATACACTTTTAAAATAGTGTTATCCAAAATCTTTTCTAATTCTTCAGATTCATCTTTCACAGACTCTATGACAATACCCCTTTGCATAGATTCATATTTACCGTATTTTACGTTTATGCCATTATTTTTTTGTAAATCATCTAAATAAGAACCTGGCACAAAAGCATTTTGATAGAGATGAAAAAAAACAAAATGAAGCGTATCGGGTGAGTTATTAAAATAGGTCAGTTGCTCAGTTCCGGATATGATATCGGTTTGTTCATCTATTACAGCATCTATCTTATAAAAAACGTCTTGTTGCCAATAAGCAGCATGCGGTTTTTTATTTTTCCAATACATAGCATTGTCCGCTGATTGATAAAAATTTTGACCAAACAGACTAATCGGTATTAAAGCAAGTATCCATTTTTTCATTTTTTTTCATTTTTTTGAGTTCTCAAATATGTAAAAGTCATCTTTATTAATCGAATTTTTTTTGAAGAACTAAATCATTCTTTTTTATGCTCCACGAAATAGCACTAACAATGATACCCAATATAGGCCCTTCAACAGCAAAAAGCCTAATTGCTTATTGTGGGAGTGCAGAAGCTGTGTTTAAAGCTCCTAAAGCTAAGTTAGTAAAAGTGCCACAAGTAGGGGAGGAGCGTGCAAAAAATATTATCAATGCTAAAGAGTTTTTGATAAATGCTGAAGAGGAATTAAAATTTATAGATAAGCACAAAATACAGGCTCTTTTTTACACGAATCCGAAGTTTCCAACTCGATTGATGGACTGTAATGACTCTCCGATTATATTGTATTATAAAGGCAATACCGATCTCAATAAGGCTAAAGTTTTAAGTATAGTCGGCACAAGAAATATTACTGAAGCAGGGAGAGATTTAACTAAAAAGTTAGTAGAAGATTTGGCAGGTGAAGATATATTAATCACTAGTGGATTGGCTTATGGGGTGGATATCATGGCTCATAATACTGCACTGGATATGGGCATACCTACTGTGGGTGTGCTAGGGCATGGATTAAATCGTATCTATCCCGA
>JBIKJU010000013.1:0-18397 GCA_044360745.1 Chitinophagales bacterium | reverse complement strand
AGCGAGACACTACGAATGGTAATGTCACTTCATTTTGTGCCTATAGCGGAGTGAAAACGATTTACTTATATCCCATTACGTTTGGCAGTGGTGCTGGATTATACAGCAAAGAACACTGTCTTCCGAGAAGCTGGATGCTCACTGGAGGCAATACCAGCAATCCTGATGGAGCAGATTTCCACAACCTTTTAGTTACAATCTATAATGAAGTTAATGAGAAACGATCAAACTATCCGTATGGCAATGTCGTAAATACGACATATACTTATGCAGGTTTTAAACTTGGTAGAGATGCTAGCAACAGGATAGTAGCTGAGCCCCAAAATGAATATAAAGGCGATGCAGCTAGAGCTATGATGTATCAAATGATTTCATATAATGGACAAAGTGGAACATGGGGATTAGATAATCTTTCGGGATTGGCTTTACAACAAGATGAAGCTACCCTAAAACAATGGCACAATCAAGATCCACCAAGCAAAGACGATCGAACCAAAAACGAATATATTTTCTCTTTACAATTCAATAGGAATCCCTTTATTGATAATCCTGGATGGGTAGATTGTATAAATTTTAGAAATATTACATACAAAGCTTGTGTAGCTGGATTAGATAATGAAGAAAAACCTATGATAGATTATAAATGGCTTAGTAAAACACAGCTAGAAGTAATTTCTGTTTCTAGCCCTTCAAAAGATATCCAATTATATGACTTAAAGGGCAGATTAGTAAAGTCACAAAACACAACTGATAATAGCCCTCTAATTTTAGACTTATCAGACTTAGAATCATCAATTTACATATTATCATTAAATTGGAATAACAAGAGGGTATCAGTAAAAATACCTTATATCAACTGATAATTTATCCACAGTTAATATGAATTTAACACTGAAGATTATTTTTTTAAGTTAAATTTGTGAAAACATCAAAATTATCAAAATGAAAAAAATCTTCACTTTACTCAGCCTCATTATTCTTTACACTTCTACCAATGCACAATGCAGATTGTTTATATCTGAATATGTTGAAGGTTCTAGCTTCAATAAAGCTATCGAACTTTATAATCCTACTCCCAATCCTATCAATCTAAACGGGTATCAGCTTAAACATTATAATAGTGGTGCAACAAATACTGTATACACGTTCAATTTAAGTGGAATTATTTTAGCCAACAGCACTTACGTTATTGTCAACTCACAAGCTAGTGCTGCCCTTTTAGCTAAAGCTGATACAGCAACAGGCAATTCAGTGTTATCATTTAATGGCGATGACCCTATTATTTTAACAAAAGGTTCAGATACACTAGATGCAGTAGGTGTATGGGGAAATAATGTAACTGATACTATATTTTTAAGAAATAAAACACTTGTTAGAAATGCTTCTATCTCAAGTGGTAACAGAACTTGGGCAGTCGGAGCTACTGAGTGGACTGTCTTAAATACAGATGTTGAGCAATTGGATTCTCATGTATTTTCTGGTTCATGTCCGCTTCCATCAGATACTGTAGTTCAATTTTTAGGAACTGCTAATTCAGTAGGTGAAAACAGTGGCACATATCGTATTCCAGTTTTCGTAAATCAACCAAATAGATCAGGTACAATCACGGCTGAGGTAGAGTTTGTTAGCTCAAATCCTTCGGCAGCTTCTCTTGCAGATATTGGAAATTACACCACTGCCACACTTAGCTTTGCTCCAAACGAAGGATTAAAATATGCTAATGTCACCATCACTAATGATACTGATATAGAAGGCTTAGAAAATTTCATTTTTAGAATTAAAAATATCACAGGAGCAACAACAAAAGGAGCAGATTCTTTATTTACACTTTCTATACTTGCTAATGATAGCATAGTACCTTCATTGCCATTCTATACTATCGACAAGATAAAAAGTTATGACGCAGATGGTGTAGCAGATTCATTAGGAGTACGTTGTAGAACTAGTGGTGTTGTTTATGGTATCAATACTAAGAGAGGCTCAGGTTTCCAATTTATCATTTCAGACCACACAGGTTGGATACAAGTATATTCACCAGTAAAAACTTTTGGATACTCAGTAAATCAAGGGGACTCAGTAGTCTTACAAGGACGAGTTGACCAATTTATTGGTATGACTCAAATGTCTTTCCTAGATACTGTATACAAAGTAGGTGTTTCTGGATTACAAGCTCCTAGAGTTATCACTACAGCAATGAATGAAACTATGGAAGCTTCTTTGATTAGAGTAAATAGTGTAGCACTTCAAAATCCAGCACAATGGACTAACACCGGATCTGGATTTACAATAACAGTTGTAAAAGGTGGGACAAACTACAGAGTAAGAATAGATAGCTTAACATCTGCTTATGGCAACAATGCTCCTACAGGTTTATTCGATGTGATAGGCTGGGTTTCACAATTTGACAGCTGCAATCCTTCTTGTCTGTCTTTCTACACATTAAATCCAAGATACTCAGCTGATATCATCCGATACAATAGCATAGATGAGTTTGGACAAAACGCAGTAGCTGTATATCCTAATCCTGGAACAACTAATTTCCAATTATTAGTTAATGCAAATAATGAGCAAGTAAATATTAAGCTTTATGATGTAGTAGGACGAGAGGTTTATGCTTCAGAAAAGAATGTAATTGACAATGCCATTACTATCAATAATTTAGATTTAGGAAATGGACTTTATTTTGGCGTAATGAACGATGGAGGCAAGCTAAGCAAGTTTAAAATAGAGGTGTTGAAATAATATCTCGTTAAATCATAAGTATTGAACCACGCCTATGGCGTGGTTTTTTTTATCCACAAATGGCCATTTGCAGGTGGTGTTTTTTATCTTCGTGTCATTCATTTTATAATCTCCAACTCTTTATTTGATGTCAAATTTCGTACACCTACATTCGCATACCCAGTTTTCACTCCTTGATGGCGCTGCCTCCATAAAAGATATGTATAAAAAAGCCGTTGGGGATGGCATGAAAGGATTAACGATAAGTGATCACGGCAATATGTTTGGAGTGTTTCAGTTTGTAGCCGAAGCTAATAAATACAACACAAAAGACCAACCCAATAAAATAAAACCAATCGTCGGTTGTGAATTTTATGTGGTTGAAAATCGACATAAAAAACAGTTTACAAAAGAAGATAGGGACAAACGTTTTCATCAACTTCTAATAGCAAAAAATGCTAAAGGTTATCAAAATCTTGTGAAACTTTGTTCGCTAGGATACATAGAGGGACTCTATGGGAAATACCCTAGAATAGATAAGGAATTGATTATGCAATATCATGAGGGATTAATTGCTACCACCTGCTGTATAGGAGCAGAAGTGCCACAAGCCATTTTGAAAAAAAGTGAGGAAGAAGCTGAAAAAACATTTCAATGGTGGTTAGAATTATTTACCAGAGAAAATGGCGAAATTGACTACTATATCGAATTGCAACGACATCTTATGCCTGAGCAAGAGAAGGTAAATCATGTATTGATGAAATGGTCTGAAAAATATGGAGTAAAAGCAATAGCCACTAATGACTCGCACTACATAGATCAAAAAGATGCCAATGCTCACGACATTTTGCTGTGTATAAATACTGGCGAAAAACAATCAACTGAAAAGTTAGTAGACTATGATGACGATATCTCTTCTAAAGGCAAACGATTTGCGTTTTACAACGATCAATTTTATTTCAAGAACACGCAAGAGATGACTCAGCTTTTTGCTGATATACCTCAATCCATTGATAATACCATGGAGATCTTTCACAAGGTAGAACATCTCGACTTGAAAAAAAACATCTTACTTCCCCATTTTAAAGTACCCGTAGAATTTGCTTCTCAAGACGATTATCTTCAACATATCACCTTTTTAGGCGCAAAGGAGCGTTATAAAGATTTGACCCCTGAGGTAGAAGAGAGAATTAATTTTGAGTTAGGCGTAATTCGAAATATGGGATTTGCAGGATACTTTTTGATCGTAGCAGATTTCATACAAGCAGGTAAAGATATAGGAGTATTCGTGGGTCCTGGAAGGGGTTCTGCAGCTGGTTCGGTGGTTGCTTACTGTATTGGTATCACGAACATAGACCCTATAAAATATAATCTTCTTTTTGAGCGATTTTTAAATCCTGATAGAAAATCAATGCCGGATATTGATACCGATTTTGATGATATAGGACGCGACAAAGTTATTGACTATGTAGTGAAAAAATATGGGCAAAATCAAGTAGCACAAATAGTAACTTACAGTACTATGGCAGCTAAAGTGAGTATCAAAGACGTGGCACGAGTTCTTGATTTGCCATTACCCGAATCAAACGCATTAGCCAAATTAGTGCCAGATAAACCCGGCACATCGCTCAATCGTGTGCTTTTTGCACCCATAGATGGCACAGATTCACTCAAAGAAAAAGAAGGTTATCAAATTGAAGACATTACTAATGTAAAACAACTAAGAGAACTCTACAATGGTAGTGATTTGCGAGCTAAAGTTCTCAAGGAAGCCGTTATACTCGAAGGCTCTGTTCGCAACACAGGTGTACATGCAGCGGGAATAATTATCGCCCCATCAGATCTTACAGATATATTACCTGTAGCCATATCCAAAGAATCAACCCTATGGGTGACGCAAATAGAAGGCAGTGTGATAGAAGATGCTGGTGTCATAAAAATGGACTTCTTAGGACTCAAAACTCTTAGTATTATTAGAGATGCATTAGTGCTCATAAAACAAAATCACGGCCTAGATTTAGACATCAATACTATACCCCTCGATGATTCTAAAACATTTGAGCTATATCAAGAGGGCGAAACGAATGCTACATTTCAGTTTGAATCGGCTGGTATGCAAAAACATTTGAAGAATTTAAAGCCTGACAGATTTGAAGACCTTATAGCCATGAACGCTCTGTATAGACCTGGGCCTATGGAATACATCCCCAACTTTATCAACAGAAAACATGGTAGAGAAAAAGTAGAGTATGATTTGCCTGAAATGGAAGAATACTTAAGCGACACATACGGTATCACTGTATATCAAGAACAGGTAATGTTGCTATCTCAAAAAATAGCTAACTTCGGAAAAGGAGATGCAGATACACTGCGGAAAGCAATGGGTAAAAAGCAAATCGAGACACTAAACAAAATGAAATCTCAATTCATGGATCAAGCTACTGCGCTAGGTCATGATGCTACCAAACTCAATAAAATATGGACAGACTGGGAAGAGTTTGCTAAATACGCATTTAATAAATCGCACTCTACATGCTATGCATTTGTAGCTTATCAAACAGCCTATCTCAAAGCCCATTATCCTTCAGAATATATGGCTGCTGTACTTTCCAACAACCAAAGCAATATTGATAAAATTTCTTTCTTTATGGAAGAATCGAAGCGAATGGGCGTGCCAGTTTTAGGTCCAGATATTAACGAAAGTGATATTTTATTTTCAGTCAATAAAAAAGGAGAAATACGTTTTGCATTGTCGGCCATAAAAGGTGTAGGTGAAGCAGCAGTGGAGTCTATGATATCTGAGCGAAAAGAAAATGGCTCTTTCCTGTCAGTATTTGATTTTGCAAAACGTGTAAACCTGCGAACTGTCAATAAAAAATCACTCGAGAGTTTAGCTGTAGCAGGGGCATTCGATTCGTTTGAAAAGTATACCAGAGCACAGTTTTTAGACCCTGATCCTAAAGACGGTATGAATTTGATTGAAAAAATGATTCGATATGGTAGCAACGAACAGAGTAATAAATCTATGAACCAGTCATCTCTTTTTGGAGATACAATCAATACAAGCTTTTCAGAACCACTAGTATCTTCGTTAGAAGAGTGGCCTCTTATAGAAAAGCTTAAAAAAGAAAAAGAAGTTGTTGGAATTTACATCAGTGGCCATCCACTCGATGATTATAAACTAGAATTTGAAAATTTTGTAAACTGTTCGCTTGGGAATATTGAATCTAGCACTATGAAAGATTTCAAAGTAGCTGGCATTATCACCCGCACAGTTACTAAAACATCTAAAAAAGGCGATCCCTATGTTTCATTTTCAGTAGAAGATTTTGATGGAAGTATAGATTTGATGCTTTTCTCAAAAGACTATTTTAAATTTAAAAATTATGCTGAAACAACAGGCGCGCTTGTATTTATAACAGGAACAAAAGAAAAGAGCTATCGCGATCCTACTAAAGATGAGTTTAGGATAAAAAATATAGAGCCACTTTCAGAAGTTCGAGAAAAACTTACAAAAAATATTCAAATAGAAATAGACCTCAAGCATATCACTCCTCGTGTAGTGAATGAGCTTCGAGATTTACTAAAAAATCACCCTGGCAAAACTTCTGTAAACATTAAGATCATGTCGCACGATGAGGAAATAGCAATTAATGTGTTTTCAAGAACCTATTTTATAGAACCCTCCTCAGCTTTATTAAATGAACTAAAGGCATTGGAGGAATTAAAAGTGAGACTGAATGGCTAATAGAAGGAAGAAATAGAAGACTAAAAGAATTTAATTGTGACAGCTATACAATATATATTTAATGATTACTTTTATATAATTTCCTCAAAATAGAAATTTGTCCTCTGTGATGTATCTCATCTTCAATAATGTGATATAAAAGCCAAGAATTATTGAACGGAGGTACACCTTCTCTTCCTTTATTCATCCACAAATCAGACTCCTGCATACTTTTAAAAAAACGTATAGACTCTTCTAGATTAATAATTAAGAGTTGCTTATATTCTGCTAAAGTTCTCTTACCAATCAAATGCGGAATATACTCTCCGAGTGTAATTGGCATTATAATTTTAGATTTTTCTTCTTCAGTATATGACCTTAATTCTATGTCCTCAATCCGTATAGCATCTTTCAGCACCAATATATGCTCTAGGAGACAACTTATAGTATTCCATCCCTCCTGATACTGCCAATGGAGTTCAGGCTCACTCATATCTTCAATTCTAGCCAAGGTGACTGCACGAGCATCTTTTACTGCTCCTATTAAAATATCTAACCCCTCCGTCTTAGTAAGTTTTGGGTAAAAAAAACATTCTCTATTCATAAACTAATTACTTTCCTTTTTAGTAAAAACTTCTCGTAAGTATCTTTACCGTGCCATTCAAAAATAAGAAATTATTCTCTTCAAGTACTTTATTTACTTTTAAATACCGACCAAAGCAAAATGTAATCAGTCTGTTTGATAAATTATTTTCTTGTTATATTATTCTAAGTGAGAAGCATAGAATAGAATAGGATGGAGAAAGAATAAATAAAAAACTAGTTTTTTATTTCAGGTTTGAAAATTACAGTACCTGTTTCTTTGCTCAAAATTAATTGCTTTTCTTTCAAGCTTTGAAGCTCTTTTATCAGAGCTATTTGTTCCTCATAATCCAAAGCACTTTCTATTTGTTTCTCAAGATTATTTATGGACTCTATATTTTTAAATTGCTTAATTCGAATCATAGCGCTATGCAAGTCTCTAGCTAGATTCATATCTTTGTCAGGTACTACTACCTTGTATTTGTTAAACCAGCCTTCGCTCAAATCATGCGGAGAGGTGAGCACCTCAAAGGCTACAGATGAAATTTCTGGATCTTCATGTTGGAGGTAATCTTTGGGCTCTATTGGTTTTTCGAGCGAGCAAATATAGTGATAGCTGTATTTGTATTTTGTTTTAAACTCTATATCTTTTAGTTCCTCTTTCATGAAATGACATAAAATCATTTCTTGTTCATCTTCTATTGCGATACTCTTTGTCCCACTTTCCATTAAAATTCTAACTATATCACGCTCATAAAAGGCTAAGGAATCTACCGCTAGTGACTCTGTTTTCCTGAGCATTTCTTCATGCGAAATCTCATTATTTTGATTATTTACAGGAGCATAATCATCAGATTTTTGGTCAGATTTTTTTCGTCTAGTTTTATTGACTTCTTGGATTAATATCTGTTCAGCTATATCCATAATCTGAGCACAAGACTTGAGATAAACTGAGCGCTGAATGGCATCTGGTATTTTGGCAATAGAACCTACGATGTCTTTTACCAATTCGGCTTTTTTAATAGGATCATTTTGTGCATCAGCTGCAAAAAGCGAAGTTTTGAAAAGTATTAAATCCTTTTTGTTGGCTTTGATAAAATCTTCAAAGGCAGTAGGGCCGAGTCTTTTAATAAATGAGTCGGGATCTTCATTGTCTGGGAAAACTACTATCCTTACATTCATACCTTCTTCGAGAATGAGGTCAGTACCCCTTAGTGCCGCTTTCACACCAGCATTGTCACCATCATAGAGCATGGTAATGTTTTGTGTAAATCGTTTAATTAGTCGTATTTGGTCAGGCGTAAGGGCGGTGCCAGAAGAGGCCACTACATTTTCGATGCCATGTTGAGAGAGCGATATCACATCCGTGTAGCCCTCTACCAAATAACATTCGTCTTGTTTTCGGATAGAGGCTTTTGCTTGGTAAATGCCATATACAATTTTACTCTTGATATAAACTTCTGATTCGGGAGTGTTAATGTACTTTGGGGCTTTAGGGTCAGTTTTTAGTATTCGCCCACCAAACCCAATAACTTTCCCCATCAGATTGTGAATTGGGATCATTGCCCTATTCCTAAAGAAATCGAAGTAATTAGTTTCTTTTTGCGATGTTAATCCTGCTTGCGATAAGATATCTAACTGATAGCCGCTTTCTATGGCCTTATCCGTAAATGCTCTCATACTATCTGGCGCAAAACCAAGTTGAAAGCGCTCTATAGTTTGGGTTGAAAATCCTCTTTCTTTAAAATAAGCTAATCCTATTTTACCTTCATCTGTTTCATTCATGTAGCTTGTGAAAAATCGCTGAGCATATGCATTAGCTATTAAAATACTTTCTTGGAGCGAATGTTTTATTTCCTCTTCTTTTCTTTTTTCATCACTTATGTACTCTTCTTCTATTTCTATATTATATTTCTTGCCGAGATATTTCAAAGCTTCTACATACGATAGTTGTTGCGCTTCCATCAAAAACGATAGTGAGTTGCCGGCCTTTCCGCATCCAAAACACTTGTATATATTTTTAGCTACTGAGACATTGAACGATGGTGTTTTTTCATTATGAAAAGGACAAAGACCTAGGAGCGATGATCCTCTTTTCTTGAGCGTCACAAACTCTCCCACTACCTCTTCTATTTTAGCGGCATCAATTACTTTTTGTATGGTGAATTTTGAAATCATTTTTGCTATAGCAAATGTACACTATTTGGAAATTAGTTTATCTTTAAAATTAATCAAGCTATAAATTTTAAAAATATGAAATCAAAATTGCCTTATATTAAAGTAGCTGTTATACAAGTAAAGCCTCTATCAGAAGGCAGTTTTCATGTATTTTTGAAGGTAAAACTTAATGGCAAAAGTGCCTTATTTATTTTAGATACTGGTGCTTCTGGTTCTGTAATAGATTTAAACTTTTATACCCAAAAGCTTCTTTTGAAACCAAAGTCTATCAAGCAAGAGGTGCATGGTTTAAATTCTGTACTATATGAAATGAAGTTTGGCGCAGTGAAAGAAACCCAAATTGGAAAACTAAATGTAAAAAACGCAAAGTTTTCTTGTTTGGACTTGAACCATATTAATAATGCTTATTCCTCAAAAGGCTTAAAAATCAAAATACATGGAATATTAGGAAGTGATATATTAAACAAACATCAACTCTTGATTGACTATAAGCATTCGCTGATAGGGAGGGTGAAAGAGTAATAAATTACTTAACTATCCTATCAAAAGCCTTTGTGACAATCTCAGAAAAGTAGGTGCCATTTCCTCTGCCTAACCAAGCCATAGTTCTAGTTTCATATTCGTCTAGATCATACCATTTGTCACGGGTTATATAGCCTACATATTCTCCATTAAAACTTGTAATGAATAAATGATTATTTTTCGCTTTTACTTTTGGTTCAATATTGTAAGTGAGTTCGCCAGAAAAATCGCAGGGCATCCCTACCATGAAGTTATCACCTAGTTTTAAGAAGTTGATATGTAAATTTTGTTTACCAAAAATTTTCTTAAACCATATTGGTCTTATGGCTATGTTTTTAGCAACTCTAAAGTGCTGATCTCTTGTTTCAATTTGGAAATTACACATAGCTAATTCATACACATTTTCCAAATTCAAACTATCTAAATATTGAAGTAGTAATTTGGAGGCCTTACTTGATATAAATTCAATCTCTTTTCGTTGATTTTTGCTATGCTCAAAAGGTCCATGACTGCCTACAGCACCTGCACTAAATACACAAAAAATAGAGGGATTTGCTTTTTCAATTTTAGAAATTGTTTCGCTAGGCCAGTCACCAGAAATATGCATAGTATTTTCATGAAAGATAGTAGCGTGAGCAGTAAAAGAAAAAAGTAAAGCCTCATCACCTTTATCATTTCTAATTTTTAGCATACGCATGTTAGAATCTACAAGCCCAATGTTGCCCACTAAACGATTAACAACCAGTTCTTGAGTTTGTACGATTAAGCTTCCTATTTTTGAAGGGCTTAAAGTTGCTTCTGCTTTTTCGATAGATAAAGCAATAGTTTTTGCAATATGAAGCGGGATTCTATTGTCAAATTTTCCAGCAAAAATTTCTCCTACAATTGAATTATGCCAAGCCCCAATACTACTATGCGTGTGAGTAGCGGTATAGTAAATATTTTCTTTCGAAAATCCTTGATTGTAAAGAAGCGAATCTACTATTTCTACAACATTTGGAGGTATAATCAATAAATCAGCACTTACATAGGCCACCTTTGTTTTACCAAGCTTAAAAACAAACGAGCATACATAAATGGAGTCTCTAATAGATTCAAAATGTTTTCCATCTCTTGCAGCATCTATAGCTATAGGAGTAGAAAATGGTGGCAATAAATTCTGTTTGCTCCACCCTGCAAAAAAAGTTTTAGATGTATCAGATTTAGAAATTGGCAAGTTTTGGATTCTATTCATTGTAGACTTGTAAGCCTCTATGTTTTCATAAGGAGTTTGATCGATTGGAGTAAAAATTGATAAAATAATTAAGAGAATAATGAAAAAAGGAATGAAGAAATAGGAAATAGCTTTTTTCATTATTATAAATTTAAAAGGTTGATGTGTAATTCAAAATTAGCAAAACCAAAGAATTAGCAAGAAAACCTTCATGGTTTTTAAATGAACTAAGATTTTAAAATACGTATACTAGTATTTAGGCTATATTAAAAATATATAACTTCCTATTATCAAAATAAGAACAATCGTTTTGTTAATTATACTATACCAAACTCTTTCACAACTTGCTCTAGCCACTTATCTAGCCTTTCATTAGTGAGTTCGTCCTGATTATCTACATCAATGCATAAGCCAAGGAATACGTCACCACGTTGTGCCTTCGAAAAGTCAAACTCATATCCTGTTGTAGGCCATAGACCAGATAGTTTTCCTCCGTTTTTTTCTACAATTTCTGCAAATACTCCTAATGCATCACAAAAATAAGAAGCATACCCATACTGATCGCCTAAGCCAAAAAAGGCTATTTTTTTATTTTTGAAATTTATTTTTTCCATTTCTGGGATATAGTCCTCCCAGTCTGCCTGCAATTCTCCATCATACCATGTTGGCATACCTAAAATAAGATAATCATAAGCTTCCATATCTGATGAAGTTTTTTTATAGATTTCTTTCATCTCTACCGTTCCTTCACCAAATCTACTTTCCAATTTCTTTTTTATATCTTTTGATATAGTTTCTGTATTGCCTGTGTCTGTACCGTAAAATAGTCCGATTTTCATATTGTATATTTATAGTCGTTGTTTATCGTTTTGATTTTTTTTCCTTTAAAGCTCTTTCGATTTTTCTTAGTTCCTTTCTACTTGGTGGATTTAAAATTGAAAATTGATCACTTTCCATAACTTCTAATGCCTTTTTAAATGACTCGTTAGATTCATTTGCTACTTGCCAAAAAGTATTATTATCGAATAAATTTCGAGCAATCAAACTCTTTGTTTGATTTACAAAAAGCGGCATAGAACGATTTATTTGTTCACTATCTCGCGCTATTGAGTCTTGTTCTCCACGTTTAAATAATAATTCTACTACACCATTTTTAGCAGGGTCAAAATTTTGGATAAACGATACTGCATCTGGGTACGTATTATGAAGATTACTTCTATTTTGATCTACATATTCCAAACAAAAACTATTGAGTACGCCTTTTCTTCTTATTTTTTGATAATACTCTGAGTTTAAGCTGGTGTCTATTGGAATAAAAATTTCTGGTATTACACCACCACCGCCATATACTTTGCGTTTGTTTTTGGTGTAAAATAATAAAGAATCTGGATAGTGAAACGTGTCAGAACCAAACAACTCTCCAGTTTTCACACGCTTGCTATATTCATCATAATAATCTTTTTTACCTTCTGTGTAAGGGCGCTGAATACTACGTCCAGTAGGAGTGTGGTAGTGTGCTACAGTAAGTCTAGTTATAGAACCATCAGCAAAATAATAAGGCTTTTGGACTAACCCTTTTCCAAAGGTTCTTCTACCAATAATTAATCCTCTGTCAATGTCTTGCACACATCCTGCAAAGATTTCACTAGCTGAAGCAGAGCCTTCATCTATGAGAACAATCAATTTTCCTTCTTTAAAATTACCTTTTCCATCACTTTCATATTCTTCTCTATTTGATCGTAATCCTTTTGTAAATACGATAAGTTGTTTTTCATCAGCTATAAATTCATTGCAAAGCTGAATAGCAGTAGTAAGGTAGCCTCCACTATTTCCTTGCAAATCCATGATGAGATTTTGCATTCCTTGAGACCTCAATTTTTCGCTAGCTTTTCTAAACTCATTCATTGTAGTAGCGGAAAATCGAATGAGCTTTATATAACCTGTAGTGGGAGAAACCATATATGATGCTTCTATAGAATACACCGGTATTTTATCCCGAGTAATCACGAAAGTAAGCATCTCCTTCGAGCTTCTACGCACTACTCCTACTTTTACTTTTGTGCCTTTTTTACCTCTTAGTCTTTTTACTACACCATCATTATCTATCTTGATATCTGCTACTAATGAGTCGTCTATAAAAACTATGCGATCACCATCCATCAAGCCTACTTTTTGAGCAGGCCCTCCCGATATTACTTCGTTGATCATGATGGTATCTTTCCATATTTGAAACGTCACACCTATCCCCTCAAAATTGCCAACCAAAGGCTCTTCTACTTTTTTTACGTCTTTATTTTTGATATATGAAGAGTGTGGGTCGAGCTCATCGAGCATTTTAGTAATAGCAGCATCTACTAATTTTTCTTTGTCAAACGAATCGACATAGTAGTTGTCAAGCATTCTAAGAAGATCTTTAAGCTTATCGCCTTGGTCCATTTTGTTTTGAGAATAGGCAAACTGAATACCTAAAGCAAAAAAGAAAAGAAGTATTTTTGTGTTCAATTTCATGGAGTAATGTATAATTGCACCTGATTGGCGGTCGTGAAAATAAAAAAAATGCCCACCTTTGTCATAAACTTTTACAAATTTTGATACATTAGTCACTATGGAATATAATTTTGGATTTGAAGCTAAATGGAGAACTTTTTGGGAAGAGAATGGGATTTATAAGGTGTCAAACGATCTCAACAAGCCTAAATACTATGTTTTAGACATGTTTCCGTATCCTAGTGGAGCGGGTCTTCACGTAGGGCATCCTCTGGGTTATGTAGCCTCCGACATCTTTGCTCGCTTCAAGAGAATGAATAATTTCAATGTGCTACACCCAATGGGATTTGATGCATTTGGATTGCCAGCTGAGCAATATGCAATAGAAACAGGTACTCATCCTCAGATAACTACCGAATCTGCCATCAAAACTTACAAAGAGCAATTGTCGAAAATTGGGTTTTCGTTCGACTGGAGTAGAGAGGTCAAAACTTGTGACCCTTCATACTATAAGTGGACACAGTGGATTTTCTTACAAATGTTTAATTCGATTTATTGTTATAGAAATCAAAGAGCGTATCCAATATCGGTTTTGATTAAACATTTTGAAGAACATGGAAATCATGACAACACTGCCTATACCAATGTAGATGTTTCTCCTTTCTCTGCCGATGACTGGAAAGGATTTTCAGAAAGTGAGCAGCAGGCAATTTTGATGAACTATAGACTGGCGTTTCAGTCCTATACAGAAGTAAACTGGTGTGAAGCTTTAGGTTGTGTTCTTGCGAATGATGAAATAAAAGACGGGAAAAGTGAGCGCGGTGGACATGATGTAGAGAGAAGACGAATGAAACAGTGGAGTTTGCGTATCACCGCCTATGCTGATCGATTGCTCCAAGGGTTAGATACTCTCGACTGGTCTGAGTCTATGAAAGACATGCAACGCAACTGGATTGGCAGAAGCGAAGGGGCTATGATTGACTTTAAATTACAAGCAGGCAATGAAAAAATCTGTGTTTTTACCACTAGACCTGATACGATTTTTGGCGTTACATTTTTAGTGTTGTCTCCAGAGCATGATTTACTTCAAGACATAGTATCTGCTGATCAAAAAAAGGAAATCGAAGATTATATAGTTTACGTAAAAAGCAGGTCAGATATAGAGCGACAGCAAGAGAAAAAAGTGACTGGAGCTTTCACTGGAGCTTTTACTCTTCATCCTTTTACTGGAAAACAGATTCCTATTTATATAGCCGAGTATGTGCTCGCTGGATATGGTACTGGAGCCATAATGGCTGTTCCTGCTGACGATGAACGTGACCAGCGATTTGCCGAAAAGTTTGGGATAGAAGTGATTAGCATAGTAGATAAAAGTATGTATCCAGGCGCAGGGCTAGAAGACAAAGTGGGTAAGATGGTTAACTCCGATTTTTTGAATGGGATGGAAGTAAAAGATGCCATTTCATTTGTGATTGACAAAATCGAAAAGGAAGGCTTCGGAAAGCGTAAAGTAAACTACAAATTGCGAGATGCGAGTTTTAGCCGCCAGCGATACTGGGGCGAGCCTATCCCTATGCAGTACAAAGTCGTTGGCGAGCCAGATTCTCCAAAAAATATGGAAGATGATGATATTCCTTATCCATATATGGGCGATTTGCCATTAGAATTGCCTGCTGTAGATTCTTTCAAACCTAGTGGTGACGGTCGTTCTCCTTTAGCAAATAATGCGGAGTGGATAGCTAAGAATCTCGAAACAGATACCATGCCAGGTTATGCAGGCAGTAGCTGGTATTTTTTGCGTTACACCGACCCCAACAATAGCGAGGCTTTTGCCTCAAAAGAAAATCTCCAATATTGGCAAAATGTAGACTTATATGTAGGTGGAAGTGAACATGCTGTGGGGCATTTGCTGTATTCTCGTTTTTACACCAAGGTTTTGCATGATTTAGGCTATGTGCCTTTTGAAGAGCCATTCAAAAAAATGGTGAATCAGGGGATGATAGGGGGATTATCTGCTTTTGCTTATAAAGTAATAAACGAACAAGTATTGGTCTCTTCAAAGCTTGTTATTGATAATAAATATCAAGGAAAATCTTTAACAACTGTAAAGGTTAACACTGCAAACATTGATATTAAAGACAAATTAGATGTAGAGGCTTTTAAAATGTGGAGATCTGATTATTCAACGTTTGATTTTATTAGTGATGAAACAGGATTTTTTGGATTTAGAGAAGTCGAAAAAATGTCGAAGTCGAAATACAATGTAGTGAACCCAGACGATGTGATAGCAAAGTACGGTGCAGACTGTTTTAGAATGTTCGAAATGTTTTTGGGTCCAATTGAATTATCTAAACCTTGGGATGATAAAGGAATCACGGGTGTTTCAAGCTTTTTGAGGAAATTTTGGAGATTATATTTTGATGAAAAAACAGGCTGGAAAGTAACCGAAGATACTGCCTCTGATGAAGCTAAAAAAGTACTACATAAGACTATAAAGAAAATAACGGATGATATTGAGCGAATGTCTTTTAATACATGTGTTAGCCAGTTTATGATAGCTACAAATGAATTACAAGAATTGAAATGTGCGAGTAAAGAAGTGTTAGAACCGCTAGTAAGATGTATAGCTCCTTTCGCACCATTTATTAGTGAAGAGTTGTGGCGTGCATTTGGATATGAGCAGAGTGTGCATTTAGCTGAGTTTCCAAAAGCAGAAGAAAAGTATTTAGTAGAGAGCGAATTTGAGTATCCTGTATCAATCAATGGTAAAACTCGTGCATCTATTTTGTTGCCTTTAGATTACACTCAAGATAGGGCATTGGAGGAAGTGAGCAAAATGGACATCGTGCAAAAATGGTTAGAAGGCAAGCCTATAAAGAAATTTGTGTTTGTGAAAGGAAGAATAATTAATATAGTAGTTTAATAAAACTATATGACCCACTTACTCCAACAACGACACGTTAAGCTATATCTAGTGTTAGCGTCATTTTTTTTGACCAATGCCATAGTAGCTGAGTTTATGGGTGTCAAAATTTTTTCGCTCGATGATACATTTGGTTTTCAGCCGATAGCCTTCAATTTTTTTGGTCAAGCGCTATCAGGTTTTAATCTAACTACTGGTGTACTTTTATGGCCATTTGTATTTGTGATGACTGACATCATCAACGAATATTTTGGATTGAAGGGAGTACGATTTATCTCTTTTGTTGCTGTAGCTATGATAGGGTATGCCTATTTAATGTTGACATTAGCAATGGGCACTAGTCCCGCATCTTGGTGGATAAACAGTAGCATTTACGGCAATGATTTGGATTATAATAAAGCTTATATAGCAGTGTTTAGCCAAGGGAACAATATTATCGTTGGCTCATTGATTGCTTTTCTAATTGGGCAAATAGTAGATGTATTTATCTTTCATTGGATAAAGAAAAAAACTGGTGATAAATTGGTTTGGTTAAGAGCTACAGGCTCTACGTTGGTTTCTCAATTTATAGATAGTTTCGTAGTACTTTTTTATGCTTTTTATATCGCTAAAATAGGTACAGCTGGGCAGTGGAGCATACAATTAGTATTGGCGGTATGTTTGGTTAATTATATCTATAAATTTGTGATGGCTATTGCTCTCACACCTTTGATATACATAGCACATACTACTATTGATAAGTTTCTAGGAGCAGAACTTTCTAAAAAGTTGAAGGCAGAAGCGGAGGGATAAAGCTTTATTTAATTCTCCTTCGCCCAAGCATCATGAATATTTGTGAAGAGTCTGTTCCATCGCACTCTGTGGAAAATATCAGCATTATAATCTAAGCTTAACCAAATAAACCATGCTTTTCCAACGATATGATTTTCTGGTACAAATCCCCAGTATCTTGAGTCTTGAGAGTTGTGGCGGTTATCACCCATCATCCAATAGTAGTTCATTTTGCAGGTATACTCGTTGGTTTCGATATCATTTATAAAAATTTTCCCATTTATTTGTTCTACTTTATTGCCCTCATATATTTCTATTAAGCGTCTGTATTGGGCTAGTGTGCTATCGTTTAGCGCGAGTTTCATGCCAGATGAAGGAATTACTACTGGCCCAAAATTATCTACATTCCATTTATTAATCGAAAAATTATTAGGAAAAATAGAGGCAATCATATCCTCGTTTTCATTTTTAGGATAATAAAAAGGGTTGATACTTTGCACTGCATCAAACTGTTTTAGCTTCTCCAAAACATCTTTTTTAATTAGATAGACTTTGTGTCCGGCAGGTATACCATTAAAGCGAGACGAAATATCATCTAATTCATATTCTCTTTTATTATCTTCTGAAAAATTCATGTTGTCTTTAAAAACTACATTGTAGGGAGTATATATATTCTTTGGTTCGTAAGCCAATTTATTGTTGATATACAAAACCCCATCTTTGATTTCTAATACATCATTAGGTGCTCCAACACAACGCTTGATATAGTTTTCTCGTTTATCTACTGGTCTTGCTTTTATGTGGAATTGACTTCTAACGCCATCATAAGCTGTCATATTTTGGGCGCCTTGTTGATTGAGTTGATAATCGGCTATGCGCAAAATATCATAATATGACATTTCTTGACGTTCAAGCGCCACGGTATCACCGGCAGGAAAATTAAAGACAACCATATCATTGCGCTTCACTTTTTGAAGGCCTGGAAGCCTATAAAAAGGAAATTTTATCCATTCTAAATAGGCTGGTGTATTAAGAACTGGAATAGTATGGTGGAAAAAAGGAATGGCTAGTGGTGTAATTGGTACTCTAGCGCCATAATGAAATTTACTTACAAAAGGGAAGTCGCCTACTAATAATGTTTTTTCCATAGATGGAGTAGGAATAGTATAAGGTTCTGCTATAAAGGTTCTAATTAAAAAAGCTGCTATGACCGCAAAAATTATTGCATCAGTCCATTCTCTTACTTTAGATCTAACGAATGGTTTTTGACCAG
>JBIKJU010000129.1:0-5957 GCA_044360745.1 Chitinophagales bacterium | reverse complement strand
CGTGTTTGCTGTTTCGTTTATGAAAAGAGATCATAAAGAAAGTTTTCTTAAAATTCAAGATTTTAAATATTGGCTTTTGGTGTTGGCAATTATAGCTATAGCTGGTTATGCTACATTTAATTTGCTACCTGCAAACCTTGCTGTTTTTTCAATTTTATTACTCTTGTTATATGTTTTTGTTTTGCAATATGCTATTGCAAAATTCCAAGAAAAAATATGGCCAGTTTTTCAGAGTAGCTACCGTAATTTAGTGAAATTTCTAATTTCTGGGAACCTACCATATTTAGTTCCATTTATTACCTTAGGTATTTTTCTGCTAAGCATATTCGTATTGATTATATCAAAGCCAAAAGTTGAGTTTTTCCCAGATGGAGAACCGAATTTTGTTTATATATACAATAAGATGCCAATGGGAACAGATGCCAATGTTACCGACTCAATAACCCAAATTATAGAAAAAAGAGTTACAAAGGTATTAGGACCTAATCATCCAGATGTTAATTCTGTAATAACCAATGTTGGTATTGGAGCAGGCGACCCTCAAAATCCAGATAAGGTAGCTACTCCATTCAAAAGTAAAGTAACAATAGCTTTTAAAGAATATGCTGACAGAAAAGACCCTATGACTTCTAAGATTTTATCTTCTCTCCAAAATGAATTCAAAGATGGTGTTGCTGGTGCGGAAATTAGCGTTGAAAAAGATAAGAAAGGGCCGCCAGTTGGTAAGCCAATTAATATTGAAATATCAGGTGATGACTTCGCTGTACTTACTAAAGTCACAGCAGAACTAAAGTCGGCAATTGAGAGTTCAGGAATAAAAGGAGTCAATGAGCTAAAATCAGATTTACAACTTTCAAAACCTGAGATAATCATTGATATTAATAAAGAAAAAATGCAACGTGAAGGTTTATCACTAGCCCAAGTTGCAGTTGAAATTAGAACGGCTCTTTTTGGAAAAGAAGTTTCGAAATATCGAGACGCGAATGATGATGCTCCTATTCAACTCAGACTTAAAGAAGAGTACAGAGGTAAAGTAGAAGAGTTGATGCAACTTAATATTTCTTTTATGGATTTTGCAACTGGTTCATTTCGTCAAGTTCCTATTTCTTCTCTTGCTACTTTGCGATATGACAATTCTCTTAATCAAATCAATAGAAAAAATCAACGGAGAGTTGTAACATTATCTTCAGATCTATCTGATGGTTTTGCTGCCAATGAAGTCATTCCAGATATTCAAAAAATAATTGATGATATTGACTTACCAGAAGGCTACGAAATGGCTATGACAGGCGAGCAAGAACAACAAGCAGAAACTGGCAATTTTCTTGTCAAGGCCTTCGGATTTGCATTTGCTTTAATGCTTATGATAATGGTGACACAATTTAATTCATTAGCAAAGCCATTGATCATTGCAAGCTCAGTTCTTTTTAGTCTTATTGGTGTGTTCTTTGGTAATGCATTGTTTGGCATGAAAGTATCGGTCGTTATGACTGGGGTTGGCTTTTTTGCTTTGGCAGGAATCGTTATCCGAAATGGTATTCTCATTATTGAATTTATTGATGAATTGAGAGCTAGAGGCTATGCTGTTGAAGACGCTATCGTAGAAGCAGGTTATCTTAGAGTCACACCAGTTATACTTACTGCTGTTTGTACCATACTTGGGTTAATCCCTCTTGCTATCGGTCTCAATATAGATTTCCTTTCATTATTTACGGAATTTGATCCTAAGTTTTATCTAGGTGGTGACAACGTAGCATTTTGGGGGCCATTAGCATGGACCATGGTTTATGGCTTACTAGTATCCACCTTTTTGACATTGTTGGTTGTGCCTTCTATATATATGCTTGGATATAAGGTTAAAGCAAAATTTAGGAAAACAAGTCAATAGTTCTTTCTAAAAGTTGATTACATTTACATAGTAATATTATACTATGTCAAATAAACATTGCTTACTTCTTTTTATTGTAGCTTTTTCATTTTTTGTTGAAAGCTGCAAAAGCTCTCAAAAACTAAATAAAAAATCAAATGAGATTCAAACTGTAGTTTTAGATACACTTGAGATTATTCGATCTAAAGATGATTTGTACCAAGCCTCAGCTACCAAAGAACACGATATGGTTCACACCCATCTCAAAATAAGTTTTGATTGGAAAAAACAACATCTCATAGGGCAAGCTTTACTTACATTAAGGCCACATTTTTATCCATCTAAGCAGCTCATACTTGATGCCAAAGGTATGCAAATCAATAGTGTAAAAAATTCCAGTAACAGTCCGTTAAATTATACTTATGATAGTTTGAAACTTTATGTAGAGCTTGATAAAATTTATAACGGAGGGGAGAACTATACTATCATCATTGATTATATTTCAAAGCCAAATGAGAGACAAACAGGTGGGTCCCGAGCTATAAGCAGCGACAAAGGTCTTTACTTTATTAATCCAGAGAGTAAAGAGAACAATAAGCCAAGACAAATTTGGACACAAGGAGAAACAGAGTCTAACTCGGCATGGTATCCATGTATTGATAAACCTAATCAGAAGACTACCCAATTACTAGAGATCACTGTAGATAAAGTTTTTGAAACTCTTTCAAATGGGAATAAAACAAAATCAATTGATAATACTGATGGTACTCGCACTGATTTTTGGCAAATGAATGAACCTCACGCTCCATATCTAACCATGATGGCAGTTGGAGAGTTTGCTATCATTAAAGACATATGGAAAGGCAAAGAGTTAAGCTACTATGTAGAACCTGAATATAAAGATGTAGCTAAACGAATTTTTGGCAATACTGCTGAGATGATTGATTTTTTTGAAAGCAGATTTGGTATACAATATCCTTGGTCTAAATATGCTCAGGTAGTAGTAAGGGACTATGTTTCAGGGGCTATGGAAAACACCACAGCCACAATTCATGGTGAGTTTGTGCAGCGAACAGCTCGACAGCTTATAGATGAAAGTCACCAAGACATCATTGCTCATGAATTAGCTCATCAGTGGTTTGGTGATTTAGTTACTTGTGAGTCGTGGAGCAATCTGCCTCTCAATGAATCTTTTGCAACCTACTCTGAATACCTATGGAATGAATACAAATATGGAAAACTCTATGCTGACATCAAGCAGCAGCGGCAAGTAAAGGGTTACTTTTCTGAAGCCAAGCATAAAAATGTTAATCTCATTCGATATTATTATGATGACAAAGAAGATATGTTTGATGCTCATAGCTACAATAAGGGTGGAGCTATACTTCATATGCTTCGAAATTTAGTGGGAGATGAAGCATTCTTTGCAACACTCCGCTTATATCTTAAAAATAATGCCTTTGGTGCAGCTGAAATTCATCACTTGCGACTGGCTTTCGAGGAAGTTACTGGCCGCGATATGAATAAGTTTTTTAATCAATGGTTTTTCCAAAGTGGACATCCTGTAATTGATGTAAATTATAGCAGCGATGAGGATAGTGTGTATATTCAGCTTTCGCAAAAGCACAATGTAGATTTAGGACAAGTTTATAATTTGCCAATGATGATAAATGTCTTTTATGGTAATGTTATCATGACTTATCCAGTAGTTTTTAAATATGCTAAACAACGATTTGCTTTTCCAGCTTTTGGTAATCCAGATTTGATTGATGTAGATGCCGATAGGATTTTACTTGGAGATAAAAAAGAAAATAAAACTGCGAAGCAATTTGCTTTTCAGTTAGAACATTCTTCATTGTATAAATCTAAAAGTGAGGCTCTTGATGGGTTGAAAAGTGGAGTTGGAAAAGATGAGCTATCCAATAACGCTTTCAAAAATGTGATGAAAGATAAGGATTGGCTTTGGAGAAGAGAAGCTATACGAAAGTTGCGAAGTGATAGCATTACACAAACAGTTTTTTTAGAGGACATAAAAAAGATAGCAGTCACAGATTCCTCAAGTTTAGTGAGAGCTGAGGCGCTTTCTTTTTTATTAGCCACAAAACGTAAAGACCTAATAGATGTTTACACCAAAGCGATAAATGATTCCTCTTACAGATGTGTAGCAAATGCTTTGGAAGGGATATTTATTACCGACACAGCAAAAGCTACATTGCTAGCTTTAGATTTCTTGAAAGAGCCAGATGGTGAGTTAAAAAATATCAGCTATACTATTTTATCAAAAGAGAAAAGTAGTAGAATAGACACTCTTTTCAGAAAAAAAATAAAAGAAGAAACTGGATATGTTAGATACGCCTTGTTATTTCATTATGCAAACTATTTGTGTTTTGAAAAAGAACAAACCGTAAACTCTGGGCTTCAATATCTTTTTGATGTATGGGAAGCTGAGCAAAATAAGGACAATACTAATGCTGTAAAAAGAGCTATAGAACGAGTGCGTGATTATGTGGAGAAGAGGACAGATGCCGATTTTGCAGAGTCTACAAAAACTTTGGCAAGCAGTTTGATAGATAAGATGAAAAAATAATCATCATGACATACGAAATCATAATTGGGTTACTTTTAGGCATAGGACTTAGCGCTTGTTGCGGGTTTAAAGTGTTTATTCCATTACTTATTGGGTCGCTCGCAACTAAAATGGGATGGGTGCCTGTTTCAGAAAATTTTTTATGGCTGGGGAGTTGGACCTCTATTATTTGTTTTGGAGTGGCTGCAGCCATTGAGGCTATAGCCTATTATGTTCCTTTTTTAGATAACCTTCTAGATACTATAGCTGCACCAGCTGCTGTGTTGGCAGGCACTATTATGAGTGCCTCTACTATGATTACACTAGACCCAAGCTGGCAATGGATACTCGGACTTATCGTAGGTGGTGGCACAGCCGGAGTGATGCATGCTGGTACTTCTCTACTTCGATTGGGCTCATCTAAATTTACACTTGGCACTGGCAATGCTGCTGTTAATACAGGCGAAATTGGTATTTCTATTATTGGCTCTTTTTTATCTATTGCCCTTCCATTTTTAGTCGGGGGATTGGCCTTGGTCACCGTTTTTGTTATACTTTTTTTATTAGCGAGAAAAGCCTTTAAGTCTACACCTGCTTAATTTTATGAATGTTAACTATTTTTCAATAGCTAAGATTTAGAAATTATAATAATTACATTAGGTTTGAAAAAAATGCAAGAATGAATACTACTCCTGAAAACAAACCTGATGAAATGATCGAAAAAGTTGCTAATGGTGCAATGAAATTTGATAATAAATTTTTAGAACAAAGACGTGTTTTTCTATGGGGACCAGTTACTGACGAATCTTCAGAAAAGGTGGTGAATAGATTGTTGTTTTTAGAAGCTAATGACCCAGGAAAAGACATCTTTTTTTACATCAATTCACCAGGTGGCGTAGTCACTTCTGGTATGGTTATATACGATACGATGAAACTCATTTCTTCTCCTGTTCAAACTATTTGTATGGGATTAGCAGCCTCAATGGGTTCTATTCTTTTGAGTGGTGGAGAGAAAGGTAAAAGACTGATATGGCCTAGCGGTAGGGTAATGATTCACCAACCTTCTATCGGAGGTATGTACGGACAAGCTACAGATATTGAAATCACCGCAAGGGAAATTCAAAAAACTAAAGAAATGAGTGCTCAACTCTTAGCTGATAATTGTAGCAAAAGTTTTGAACAAGTGATGGCTGATTTTGATCGTGATTATTGGATGAATGCTCAAGAAGCTGTGGAGTTTGGTATATGCGATGGCATTGCTGATAAACTGGTATAATTTATCTAAATGCAATTTTAGCCACAAACGCGCAAAGAGCGCAATGTCTTATTCCTATCTGCGTTCTCACCGCCTCTGCGGTTGAGAAAGATTTTCAAAAATCTATACGTTAGCTTAGCTTCCTCTTCCTTTTTCTCGTAGAGATATATTCTTTTATGGCACTACTCGTGGTGAACCATTCTCTTCCCTCTTTATATGCATCAATCTTTCCTTGGCGTGCCAATAGACTTATATACTCCTGACCATAA
>JBIKJU010000128.1:0-6008 GCA_044360745.1 Chitinophagales bacterium | reverse complement strand
AATGGATAATCATTCTATGAACAATTGTTTATATTTTAAGTTTAACAAGACTTTAAAGTAAATAGTTTCTCATTTTTTTTTATTATTGATTTACATGAGTTGGCAGAGTTATATAAAAGGATTTAAAAGTTACTTAAAGTTAGAAAAGTCATTATCTCAAAATTCGATAGATGCTTATTTGAGAGATGTTTCAAAACTAGAGCAATACTTCCAAATCAATCAAATAACCTTAGGCCCTGATAAAGTAAAACTAAAAGATATTGAATCATTTCTTGTTTATTTAAATGAGTTTGGTTTAGAAGAACAAAGTCAAGCTAGAATAATTTCTGGACTCAAGTCATTTTTCAATTATTTATTATTAGAAGACATTATAACTGCATCTCCAACTGAGTTGATACAAGCGCCTAAACTAAAGCGAAAACTTCCAGATACTTTATCGGTGGAAGAAATAAATCTTTTGATAGATAGTATAGATTTAAGTAGTGTAGAAGGAACTAGAAATAGAGCAATAATTGAAACTTTATATGGTTGTGGACTTCGGGTATCAGAATTAGTGAATCTAAAATTGACAAATCTTTTTTTTGAGGAAGGATTTATAAAAGTAATAGGTAAAGGAAACAAAGAGCGATTAGTGCCTATTGGTAATATGGCGATGAAACAGATTAAAATTTACTGTGAAGAAATAAGAAATAAGTCTAAAATCCACAAAGGTGAAGAAGATATCGTATTCTTAAACAACCGGGGAAAGCAGATAAGTCGTGTCATGATTTTCATTATCATCAAAAAGCTTGCTCAGGCGGCAGGAGTAAAAAAAGTAATTTCACCACACACATTCAGACATTCTTTTGCTACACACCTCATAGAAGGTGGTGCTGATTTAAGAGCAGTGCAAGAGATGTTAGGGCATTCATCTATTACTACTACAGAAATATACACACATCTAGATAGAGATTATTTGAGAAGTAATCTTTTAAGCTTTCATCCACTTTACAAAAAAAATGTATAAAAAATACTTTAAAGTTTTAGTTTTGTAAAATATGTATAACCATAAGAAAGTAGCAGTAGTGTTGCCTGCATACAATGCAGCAAGAACCCTAGAAAAGACATATCTAGAAATCCCATTTGATGTAGTAGACGATGTGATATTAGTAGATGACGCTAGTGCTGACAATACCTCAGAACTTGCAAAATCTATTGGCATAAAACATATAATTCGACATGATAAAAATAAGGGTTATGGAGGCAATCAAAAGAGTTGTTATAATAAAGCATTAGAAATAGGATCTGATATTGTAGTCATGCTTCACCCTGACTATCAATATACACCAAAATTATTATTGGCAATGATAAGTATTATTGGTAATGATGTTTACCCTGTTGTACTAGGTTCTAGAATACTTGGAAAAGGTGCATTAAAAGGTGGAATGCCGATGTATAAATACATTTTCAATCGAATGCTGACACTTACTCAGAATATCATCATCAACCAAAAACTGTCTGAATATCATACTGGATATAGAGCATTTTCAGCAGAGGTAATTAAGAATATAAATATAAATGCCAATTCAGATGATTTTGTCTTTGATAATCAAATGCTATCTCAGATTTTTTTTAAAGGCTACGAAATTGGTGAAGTCACATGTCCTACCAAATATTTTGATGAAGCATCGTCCATAAATTTTAAACGAAGTATGCAATATGGTATAGGTTGTTTGAAAGTTTCAATAATTTATAGACTTTGCAAGTGGGGTTTTTTGAAAAACGAAATGTACAAATAACAATCAATGGCTCTTATTGCTATAGAAGGAATGGAGTTTTTTGCATACCATGGAGTATATGAGCAAGAGCGAGTTAATGGGGGTCATTATATAGTTGATGTGTGGATGGAATCTGATATCAGTAAATCAGCCATTACAGATAATATAAATGATACCTTAAACTACGAAATCGTTTACAATACTTCTAAAGAAATCATGCAAAAGCCTATAAATCTGATTGAAAAAGTTTGTTTTGACATTCATGAATCTTTATCCAACACTTTTAAAAACGCTCAAAAAATAAGGGTAAAAGTTACCAAACTCAATCCTCCCATAAATGGAAATGTCACTAAAGTAAGTGTTGAAATCTAATAATTTCCCTTTTTTTTATTCATTTGTATCATTAATTAAAACATATGAGAATATTTACATTTCTTACACTCTTTATTTCAGTTTTATCGACTTATGGACAAAACAGAAATTTTCATAGATGCTATACTAAAGAGGCTATAGATCATCTTCAATCTCAACACCCTAATTATCTTAATCAAGTCAACATTTTTTTTAACCAAATGAATACTCCAAGAGCTTCAAGGTCTTTTGCTGATTCTATCTATACAGTAAGAGTTGTGTTCCATGTGTTGTATACAAATGCTACTCAGAATATAGATGATAGTCTTATCTATAACCAAATGGTTATAATGAATAGAGATTTCAGAAGGTTAAATGCTGATACTACATTAACTCGTACAGAGTTTAAAAGTGTAGCTGCTGATGCTAAAATCGAGTTTGAATTAGCTACTGAGGATCCTGACGGCAATCCAACTTCAGGCATCACTAGAACACAAGGAACACCAGGCGGGTTTGGATATTCTCCATTTAATGACAACGCTAAATCTACAGCACTTGGTGGTAAAAACCCTTGGCCAACAGACCGCTACTTAAATGTGTGGGTTTGTAATTTATTTGGTGGAATAGTTTTAGGATATGCTTACCCACCAACAGGCACACCTAATTGGGATGTAAATTCTTTTCAAGACTCATCAAAACAAGGCGTTGTGCTACATTACCAAGCTGTAGGAAGTAATAATCCTGACCCTCTTGATGCTACTGTAGATCAAGGCAGAACAGCCGTGCATGAGATTGGACATTATTTAGGGCTTAGACATGTATGGGGAGATGGTGATTGTACTGAAGATGATGGTTTTGATGATACTCCTAATATGAGTTCTTCTTCTGAACAAGGTTGTAGTTATACTAAAAACACATGTATAGATTTGCCTGTTAATCTCCCTGACCAAATTGAAAATTATATGGATTATTCAGACGAAAGCTGTTTGAATATGTTTACTAAACAACAAGTAGACCTAATGCTCAATATGCTTACTACGGCTAGACCAGGAGTTATTAGCAAAACGAGATCGCTGTATCCTACATCCGTTAATGATTATAGCAAAATCACCTTAAATGTATTTCCTAATCCAAATAATGGCACATTTTCAATATCATCGCAAAATAAGTTATCAATAAATGAAATTTCCCTTTTTGATTTTAATGGTAAATCAATTGATTTTGAAGCTTTGCAAACTAGTGCAAATGAAATTCAACTTAAAAATTCAAATTTAGGAAAAGGAATATATCTCATTTCTTTAAAAAATGGGAATGCATCTTCACATCAAAAAATAGTGGTTTATTAAATTAAAAGCTAATTCACTAACTTTATTATCTTGTAAAAAAAGAATAATTATTCGATTTTCAATTCCTTTATTGCAGAAACATAATCAAATCGATCTAGAAGTCCTGTGTCATAGTTACCATCTATGAAGTCTTGGTTCTTGAGCAGTGCTAGATGAAAAGGTATGGTGGTCTTCACTCCTTCTATAATAAATTCATTCAAGGCTCTTTCCATTTTTACAATACACTCTTGACGAGACTTTGCTCTACAAATAACTTTTGCTATCATAGAATCATAGAATGGCGGTACAGTATAACCCGAATACACATGTGTATCTACTCTAACACCGTAACCTTTTGGAGTATGAAGGGCTGTAATCTTTCCAGGACTTGGAGCAAAATTATTAAGAGGATCTTCAGCATTTACTCTACATTCAATGGCATGCATTTTTTCCGGAAAATAAAGTTGTCCAGAAATAGGCGTGCCAGCGGCTATCAAGATTTGTTCTTTTATCAAATCAAAATCCATAACTTCTTCTGTAACTGGATGCTCAACTTGAATACGTGTATTCATCTCCATGAAATAGAAGTTTTTATATTTATCTACTAAAAACTCTATAGTTCCAACACCCTCATACCTTATAGCAGTTACTGCTTTCACAGCTGCTTCACCCATTTTTTGTCTAATAGCTTCGTCAATAAAAGGAGAAGGAGCTTCTTCCACTAATTTTTGATGTCTACGTTGAACTGAACAATCACGTTCAGATAGATGACAACCAGCCCCAAATTGATCGCCAGCCACCTGTATTTCTATATGATGTGGTTCTTCGATAAATTTTTCTATGTACAAACCATCATTTCCAAATGCAGCAGCAGCTTCAGCTTTTGCTGAGTCATAAGCTTTCTCCATAGAATTTTCTTCCCATACTATGCGCATTCCTTTTCCGCCACCTCCAGCAGTAGCTTTCACTATCACAGGATAACCAATTGATTTTGCTATTTTCTTTGCATGATCTAAATCAGACACCAGTCCATCTGAACCAGGTATGCACGGCACACCAGCCTTTATCATAGTTTCTTTGGCGGTGATTTTATCCCCCATAGTGCGAATTTGGTCGGCAGTAGGTCCTATAAATTTGATATTATACTTAGCACACAACTCAGCAAAGCCTGCATTTTCAGCTAAAAATCCATATCCAGGATGAATGGCATCAGCACCTGTAAGCTCGGCAGCGGCCATTATATTTTGCATATTGAGGTAAGAATCACGGCTTTTAGGTGGGCCAATACAAATGGCCTCATCTGCAAAACGAACATGTAAACTATCTCTGTCGGCAGTAGAATAAACAGCTACAGTTTTTATTCCCATTTCCTTGCAAGTACGAATAATCCGTAGTGCTATTTCACCACGATTGGCTATTAAGATTTTCTTAAACATAATACAGTTTTAAATTCTCAAAAAGTAAGAAAATGACCTTATTTTTCGATCAGGAATAACGGTTGGTCGTATTCTACTGGTGAAGCATCGTCCACTAAGATTTTCACAATTTTGCCAGTTGCTCCATCAAACTCAATTTCATTAAACAACTTCATAGCTTCAATGATACAAAGCACACTTCCAGATTCTACTGTGTCGCCTACTTTCACAAATGGTTCTTTATCAGCACCAGGTTTTCGATAAAATGTGCCTATCATCGGTGATTTGAAGGTGATTAAATTATCTGAAGTAGAAACAGGAGTTTCTGTACTAGCTGCTACAGGGGTATTTTCAAAACTTGGAGATGACTGTGAAGCTACAGAAGAAAATTGTTGCATTGGCATTTGAACTATGTGACCACCAGACGAAACACTTTTTATCGTAATCGATAAGTCACCTTCCTTTATTTTTAGCTCTGCTAAACCAGCCTTAGTGGCTATTTTTACTAATTCTTGAATTTGTTTAATATCCATTTTTAGAAATATTTTAAGCGAATGTAAAAATAAGGTTCAATTTAAATGAAAAAAATATAGTTTTAAACATGCAATCAAAACAACTACTCGTAATCTTTTTTACTTTTTTAGGTTTTTTAAAAATACAACTACTTCACGCTCAAGCATATCTGACTAGACACCCCATAAGCTATGAATCAGAAATTGGTCAAACTCCATGTGATGATACCCTTAAAATTTTAAAAAGAAAAGAGCCTTACGATATAGGTGTTATACTCCCATCATGGATGCCTGTGGTAGACGAAAACTATATAGCAGTATTAGAAGGCAAAATTGGTTATGACCAAGAAAGTGGCATTCATGGACCACACGTTAGTCATGAAGATTTGCCATTTTACCATTACACGCATGATTTGGGATTTGATGTGATACCTGATCCTACTGATGACAACCGATTTACCAACTATCTCCCCTATCTAGTTTATGAAAGAAGTGGTGGCGTGAAAGATACAGCACTTAGGCGAGTAATACATGTAGAGTGGGAATCTGGATTAGGTGCTGGAAATTTGATAAATCCTTATAGAAAAACGAACAATTCTGGTAAAAGTTGTGGGTTTGCATCAGCTGGTCATGAGCGTGGCGATATTA
>JBIKJU010000302.1:0-2598 GCA_044360745.1 Chitinophagales bacterium | reverse complement strand
TTTGCAATCGTCTTTTTGCTACTAGCAGTTTTTTTCTATAAAAGACGGATGCGAGCATGATATACTTTTCATTGCTTTGCTGCTGCATTTTAAATTTGATTTCTTAAAAACTCAATTCTCAAATACCTAAACTATTTCCAATTTGTTTTGTTTAGAATATTTTGTAACTATAATTGGTGGAGTATACAATAAAAAATTTTAGATTTGAGTCTTACAATAGTACATATGGATGAATTGATTTACACATTGAAGCAAGAGATTATATCTAGGTTAAATTTAGAGGGAATGACTCCCGAAGATATTGATGAGAACGCTCCATTGTTTGGTCCAGACTTGGGCCTTGATTCTATAGACTCGATAGAGTTAATAGTGATGCTCGAAAAAAATTATGGCATCAAAATAGAAGACCCTAAAGTTGGTAGAAAAGTATTAGATACTGTAGCTTCTATGGCTAATTATATAAGAGAGCATCAGGCGCAAAAATAAGCATGAGTGAAACGATTTTTATCACAGGAACCGGAATTATCACTGCTATAGGAGATAATACTGCACAAAATCTGAGTTCTTTAATCCACAAAAAATCGGGAATAGGCCGTCTTACATTGTTTTCCACTATTCATGAAGAGGTAGTCCCTGTCTGTGAAATTAAACATTCAGATGAAAAGCTTTTTGAGATGGCTGGGGTTGATAAAAGCGAAGGCTATTCTAGAACTGCGTTGGTGGGTTTGATAGCCGTAAAAGAAGCTTTAAACAATGCAGGTATAGTTGACGTTTCATCAGCTAGAACAGGCCTTATTTCTGCCACTACAGTAGGTGGTCTGCGGGAGTTTGAAACTTATCTTTATGATTTGCTAGATGAGAATAAACAAGGGAGCTTTAGAGTTCATGCCCATGGGACAGATGCAGGCGAGCATACCGAGCGCATAGCTGATTATCTGGGACTAGACGAGTATGTGAGTACTATCAGTACTGCTTGTTCTTCGTCTGCTAATGCTATTATATTTGGAGCAGAGTTGATAAAAAATGGTATTTTAGATAGAGTCATTTGTGGAGGTAGCGATGTGCTTTCCAAATTCACAATCAATGGATTTAATTCCCTAAAAATTTTAGATAAAAATCATAGCCGACCTTTTGATGCCTCTAGATTAGGAGTAAATCTTGGAGAAGGTTCTGCATACGTAGTTTTAGAGTCTGCATCCTTGGTACAGAGGGATAAAAAAACGCCACTAGCTATTTTATCTGGCTATAGCAATTCAAATGATGCCTATCATCAAACAGCATCTTCACCTGATGGGAATGGTGCTGTGCTATCTATGAGTAGGTCTATAGAAATGGCAAATTTAAAAATTGATGATATTGATTATATCAATTGTCATGGAACAGGTACTGAAAATAATGACCTCTCCGAAACACTTGCTATTCAAAAACTTTTTGGTGATGAGCCACCCTATTTCAGTTCTACAAAACCATACACAGGGCACACTTTAGCGGCAGCAGGTAGTGTTGAAGCCATTTTTTCTATTTTAGCTATTCAGCATCGACTCATTTTTCCAAATTTAAATTTCAAAGATAAAATAGAAGAGGCAAATATTACCCCAATAGATGATTTGCTTCAAGATCAAGATGTACAACATGTTCTTTCCAATTCTTTTGGATTTGGAGGGAGTAACACTTCTTTGTTATTTTCAAATGTAAATGCTATTTATGCGTGACTTTTCATTTTATATACAGGGAATGGGTTGTATTTCACCTCAGCTTACGTATGAGAAAGACGTTTTCTTGAGTGATATCAAAACATACGATGAAAATATACTTACGTTTGTGACTCCAGAGTATAAGGAATGGATAAACCCCATAGCATTAAGGAGAATGAGTAGGTTAGTAAAGTCTGGATTGGCGGCTGCTAAAATCGCTTCAAAAGATGGAGGATTAGAAAAACCAGATGCTATCCTATCTGGATCTGGCTATGGCTGTATTGGAGATACGAGCAATTTTTTGAATGAAATTTTGAAAGAAGAAGAGCGATTGCTTACACCTACCTTTTTTATGCAAAGTACCTATAATACTATATCTGGAGCGATTGCATTGAATATGAACTGCAATGAATATAATACTACTTATGCCCACAGAGGATTTGCTTTCGAGAATGCATTGCAAGATAGTATGCTACAGCTAGCCACTAATCCTCAAAAAAGAATTTTAGTAGGAGCATTTGATGAAACAAATGAAGAGCAATTTAAGTTAAAGCAGTATGATGGATTTCTAAAACGTGAAAGGATACACAATCTTGATTTATATAAAACCCAAACTGCAGGAACTCTTCAAGGGGAATCGTCTACATATTTTGTGGTTGGGAAAGAAAAAACTCAAAATACTTATGCTCAGCTGTTGGATGTGAAGACTATTTATGCTCCAAAATCATATAACGTTTTAAAGGAAAAAATAAACGCCTTTTTATTAGCAAATAGACTGGAGTTAAGTGATATTGATATTTTGATTAATGGTATAGGTGGTGATGTAACAAAGGACCAATGGAGCAAGGATGTAGTCAATGAGTACTTCCCTGAAATACCCCAACTTGTTTACAAACACATTATT
>JBIKJU010000021.1:0-16085 GCA_044360745.1 Chitinophagales bacterium | reverse complement strand
CCATTCTACTGCTTCTTCTTTTGGGCTATGGGTCGCTGCAAAAATTTTATATCATGGTTTTATTCCTGATGTTTTATCTTTAAATAAAATACAATTTAAGCATGCGAAGTATATTTTTCTACTCAATCATTTTTGGGGGAAGCGGTATAGTTTTATTTTATTAAAAAATATATAATAACAAATGTTTTTTCTATTCTCTCTATTAAATTATATTAGCCTACAAAACAGTAAAAAATGAAACCAGATTATGATGTAGTAATTATGGGCGGAGGTCTAGCTGGTCTAGCATTATCTATACAATTAAAACGAGCAAATCCTGAACTTTCAATTTTAATTTTAGAAAGAAGGGAAGGAGCAGCAGCTACTGCAGCTCATAAAGTGGGTGAGTCTACAGTAGAGCTAGGTAGTTATTATTTAAGAAATATACTGGGATTAAAAGATTATTTGGAGGAGCATGAACTTCCTAAACATGGATTAAGATTCTTTTTTCCAAGCCATGATAAAAAAGAGATATCTACTAGGGTAGAGTTAGGTCCTCGTGAGTTATTAAAAGTAAAAAGTCATCAATTAGATAGAGGTACTTTAGAAAATTATATGACGAAGCATACCCAATCACTTGGTACACGAGTGATTAATGGGGGTATAGCTAAGGATGTAGATTTTGGTAAAGATATGCATGTGGTAAAATATAAGTATCAAGGCGAAGAAAGAGAAGTGACAGGGCGATGGGTAGTAGATGCCTCTAGCAGAGTGAGTATATTGAAACGCAAAATGGGATTTCAAAAACCAATGGAGCACCACTCTAATGCAGTATGGTGGAGAGTAAAAGGTGTAGTAGATATTGATGATTGGTCAGATAACAAAGAATGGAAAAACTACTTAAGTCCAGGTCTTCGATATTTAAGTACGGTGCATTTTATGGATAAAGGATATTGGTTTTGGGTAATTCCTTTAGGTTCGAAAAATACCAGCTTAGGTATAGTAACTGACCCTGCATATCATCCACTAGAAACTCATAATACTTACGAAAAAGCAATGGAGTGGTTGAAAGTAAACGAACCTAGAGCTTATGAAGTGCTATCTCCACACCCTGAGCATGTACTTGATTTCTTAGTCTTAAAGCATTATGCACACCACAGTGGCAGAATTTATTCTGGTGATGAAAGGTGGGCTGTGACTGGAGAAGCTGGTGCATTTTTAGATCCTTTTTACTCGCCCGGCACTGACTTTATTTCTATGAATAATACTTGGCTTTCTGATCTTATTCTTAGAGATATGCAAGGAGAAGATATAGAAGCAAGAGCAAGAATTTATGAGCAATCGCATTTGTCTCTAGTAGATTTTTGGGTGCCTATTTATCAAAATAAGTATCAGTTAATGGGTAGCACACAGGTTATGTCTGTAAAAATTTTCTGGGATTGGGCTATCTATTGGGCAGTGACCTCAAAATTATTTACTAGCAAGGGTCTGACTGATCTGTCTGTACTTAAGCGACTTTTTGCAACCGAAGGCGGAATAGGAAGTAAATTTGGAGCACTGAGCAATGTGATGCAAGCTATGTTTATAGAATGGAATAAGTATGATACAGCTATGTTTTCAGATAGATATGTAGATGTTTTTGATGTGCCGTTTATGTTGAAACTACAAAGTGAGATTGAAGATCAACACGGTCCAAAAGAATTATTGGACAAGGTAGCTGAGAATATGAAAATTCTTGAAAGCATGGCTGTGACTATATTTCAATATGCTGCAAATATGGCCAAAGGTTTACCAATAGACATGGCTATAGATCCATATAAGTTTTCTTTGGAGGCTGATCCTGATACCTATACTGGTGAGGGTGCTATGCAGCCTGATTCTGCTGTGAAAGAGCAACTCAAAACGCTTTGGTTTTATAAACTAGAGGAAGCTGCTGTATAATTATGGCTGTTTCTATCTTGATGAAAAAAATAAGGGAGGAGTTTCAAATTGCTAAGTCATTTGCAGAAAATGAACGTGATGACCAATACCAGATTAAACTTTTTTTATCAACTATAAATTCACCTTACCTTTCTGTGAGTTTTGAAGCTGTTTCATTCTCATTAGCCAAGCTAGATATAAAGGATGGAGACAATGAATTCACTCGCTGGAAGATCTTTGTCGAAAATAATTCAATGCATTCTACACAAATCCACATTGGGTTGGGATGGGCACTTGCTTTTCAAAAGCTATCTTTAAGTTCTATAAATTCTTTGATTTTACCTTTTTTGATTTGTAAAGTTGCAGATGGAGTAGGCTATGCAGATGGCTTTTTTAAGCAGCGAGCTACGATTCAGTTAAAAAAAGAGCCTATAGGTCTTATGCCAAACCTTATTCCAGGTTATTATCAAGGGTTAGGGAGAGCAATGTGGTATGTAGCAGTGGGTGATTTAATAAAACTCACACATTTTATCTCGTCTTTTGATGATTACATTATTCCACATCTTTGGCGGGGTGTAGGTATTGCTTCCACTTATGTTGGGGGATTAAGTCAGAGTGATTTTTTAAGCTTGGGTGAAATATTAAATGATAATATAATATACTATAAAGTTGGAGTAGTACTAGCTTTACAATCAAGGAGCAGAGCAGATACCATCAATAATTTTACAAAAGATTCGTGCACTTTTTGGCTTAAAAGCAATATAAATGAGATTGTTGAACAAATAGATGAAATAGAATCTAAGTATTTGAATTCGAAAGAAGAAAACGCTTATGCTGAATTTTTAGTTGGCATTAGAAATGCGTTAAAATAAAAATCCCCAGCATTGCTACTAGGGATTCTGATTTAACGAGATACTATAATTTCAGGATATGATTTTATTAGTAACGATCTCTGTTATATCCACCACCGCCACCTCTGTTAGAGTTGTTGTTGCGATTAAAACCTCCACCATCTTCTGATTTTGGTTTAGCTTCTGTAACAGTGATTTCTCTGTCTTTTAGACTTCTACCGTTAAGTTCTTCGATAGCTTTTTGAGCTTCTGCGTCATTAGGCATTTCTACAAATCCGAAGCCACGGCTACGTCCTGTAAATTTGTCAGTGATAATTTTTGAAGAGCTTACTTCTCCGATTTCTTGAAAAAGCTCTTGTAGTTCTTGTTCCTTAACTGTGTAGTTAAGATTTCCAATGTAAAGATTCATTTTGTTTTTTTAAAAAAGTGAATTACAAAGATAAGTATTATATATTGAATAAACGAAATAAATAGGTATTATTTATTGAATTTCAGATATGTCCCTAATATTGAGGATGTTATCATTTAAAATAACTGTAAAAATCTTGATATTATCATTAATCTGAGTGAGCTTCACATGGCATTCATCATTTGATTTCCAATCAAATTTTACAGTATTGGTGTCTATATTTTCAGCTCTTAGTTCAAACAAAAGTGTGTCAGTTATGATATTTTTTTTATTTACTATAAGCATGCACTTCCATGGATCTCCAATCACGACACTCTTTCCAGAGAGTGAAATCGAATAAGCATTGTCTGGCGAAGTAGAAGTTAGAATAGCAGATGTCCTTTCAGAACATGCTGATAACAGAATAAGTGTGGCTAAGAAAAGGTATTTATACATATTTTTAGTTTTTGTATTTACTGATCATTTCACCAATTTTCATTTGGCTTCTAAATGCTGGATTTGATGTTTTTCTATATGTATTGACTAATGAAGCGTCTAAAATTCTTGCCTTTACATTAGCTTTCCATTGGGTATCTAGATAGTCTTGAAGTTGTACCTTAATTATGGGGTTATTTACTTTACAACTAACTTCTATACGTACATCTAGATTTCGTGGCATAAAATCGCAAGACGAAATATAAAAAATAGGTTTCCCTCCATTCTCAAATCGGTAAAGCCTAGAATGCTCTAAGAATCTATCGATAATACTTATAGCTTCTATGTTTTCACTAAGTCCTTTTACACCTGCTTTTAGTCTGCAAATGCCTCTAATGATAAGTTTGCATTTTACACCTGCTTTGCTTGCAGCGTATAGTTTTGTGATAACTGATTCATCAACAAGACTATTCATTTTTAGGGTTATGCCAGTTTGTTTTCCTTTTTTTGCCAGTCTGATTTCATTATTAATCAGTTTTATAAAATGATCACGAGTATCGTATGGAGAAAGTACTAAATTCTTAAGCACTGGTTTTCGACTAGGGTTTTGGATGTAGTCAAACACTTTTAGAACATCAGAGGTGAGTTCAGGAGAAGAAGTAAATAGAGCATGATCGCTGTAGGTATGCGCTGTATCCTCATTATAATTGCCAGTAGATATATTGGCGAAAAGTAATTTTTTTATTCCTTCCACTCGTTCAATTAGGCAAAGTTTAGCATGTATTTTTAATCCTGGTATGCCATATATTACTTTTATACCTTCTTCTTCTAAAACCTTTCCCCATTTTATGTTTGCTTCTTCATCAAATCTAGCTTGTAGTTCTAGGACCACTGTAACTTTTTTGCCGTTTCTTGCAGCACTGATTAGGGCATTGATGACACGCGATTTTTTTGCAGCACGGTAAAGTGTCATTTTTATAGATTTCACATTGGGGTCTATGGCTGCTTCTCTCAAAAAGTCTATATAGTGAGAGAAAGTCTGATAAGGGTACTGTATTAAAATATCTTGCTTTTGGAGTACGTCAAAAAAGAGTTTGTTTTGAGACAAAGCTGGATGATATACTTCTTTGTATCTTGGATAGTTAAGTTCTTTATTATTAAAAGTAGGAAATTTCATGAAGTCCTTAAAATTATGATAACGACCACCACTAATGATGTTGTCGCTTTTTTTGATTTTCATCCGATTGAGCAAATAATTAAATAAATCTATGGGCATTTCTTTATCATATACTAACCGAACTGCGCTTCCTTTTTGTCTGTTTTTTACAGATTTATAAAGTTTATCAATAAAACTTTGAGTGACATCATTATCTAGGTCAAGTTCCGCATCTCTAGTGAGTTTTATGGTATAGGCCTCTGCTTTATCATAGTTAAAAGTGGAAAACAAACTCAGTAAATTATGTCGAATCAAATCATCTAATAAGATAATAAATTGTTTTGAAGAGTTAGATGGAATTTCAATGAAACGATTTAGTATATCTGTCGGTATTTCTAATAAAGCAAATTCTTTTTTGGAGTTTTGAGATGATGATAATTTAATAGCAAAGTAGATGCTTTTATCTTTTAAATAAGGAAATGTCTTTACCTGACTAAGCATAAGTGGAACCAATGAGGGTCTAACTATTTCTTTAAAATAATCTTGTGAAAATTTCTTTTGAGGTAGAGAGAGTTCTAATTCGTTGGTCAAAACTACCCCCTTTTTTTTAAGCTCTTTTAAAATGTCTGCATATGTTTTTTCGAAAACGCGCTGCTGTTCTATCACTTTTTGATGCATTTCCTCTAGTAATAGTTTTGGATTTTCGTAAACATCTTTTCTAGAAGATTTTATCCCAACTGTTCTTTTTATAGACGCCACTCTTACTCTAAAAAACTCATCTAAATTATTGGAGAAAATTCCAAGAAACTTTAATCTATCTATTAAAGGAACGCTTAGGTCTTTTGCCTCTTGTAGCACCCGCTCATTAAACGCTAACCAACTGATTTCTCTATTTATAAATATTTCTTTTTCCATCACTCAAATATAGTATTCATCCTAAATCTATAGCATTTTAACAATTCCTTAACATCGCTTACAGGCTCAAATCCAAATCCCATTTGGTAGTTTTCTTTTGGTATTTCCTCTGCAATCTTTTTTCACTGTACATGACGTCAACAAAGAAATCAACAAAATGGTTAGTATAGAGTACACAAATGTTTTATATTTAAATTTCATTTTAGCTTTCATAAGTTAAGTTTTAAATTTACACAAAATTACGAACGTGGCAAAAAAAAATATTCAAGCAAAAAAGAATTCTACATTAATAGAAGCTCCTAAAATTGATAACGGTAAATTAAACAGATTTAGTCTTTCTAATCCATTTATTCCTCAAATTCTGATTTCTATTTTTGTTGTTTTAATATATTCTAATTCACTTTTCAATGGCTATGCTATTGATGATACTCTTGTACTTACAGATAATAAATTTACAAAGAAAGGGATGGCAGGAGTAAAAGATATTTTTACCACAGATGCTTTTGTTGGTGAAAAGGGAAGTCAATTGGTGAGTGGAGGCCGTTACCGACCATTGTCTATTGCAACACTTGCTGTAGAATACGAGATTTCGAGAAAATGGAAAGGAGATACTCGCGAAACTATAGATGATAAGAATGTGATAATGGGAGAGGATGATAATTATCTGGCACCAATGATGAGTCATGCTATCAACATTCTACTTTTCGTTATTTGTTGTTTGTTGATGTATTCAGTTTTGAGCCAACTACTTCCTTCTGCCAACTTATTTTATCTCTCATTACCTTTTATAGCTTCTATGTTATTTGCCGCGCATCCCATACACACTGAGGCCGTTACAAACATTAAAGGACGTGATGAAATCATGGGACTTTTATTTTCTTTTTGGGCTCTTCACTTGGCATTGAGGTATATGAAAACAGAGAAATTTTCGTTATTGTTGTTGTCGTTTATTGTTTTTTTTCTAGGCCTTCTTTCTAAGGAAAATACTATTACATTTTTAGCTATTATTCCACTTTCAATTTATTTTTTCAAGAATACTAACACTCAACAATACATTTTTGTATTAGCTCCATTAGTTATTTCTACTGCTATTTATTTAGTTATTAGAAAGTCATATACAGCTGCTGGTTTAACATCCGAGTCACCTGAGATTTTAAACAATCCTTTTGCTTTTACAAATGGTGATTTTGAGCTGCGATACGCTACTATTATTTATACATTTATTTTGTATTTTAAAGTGTTATTGTTTCCTGTAAACCTCACACACGATTATTACTTTAATCAGATTCCTTATGTCAAATTTTCGAGTTTTGATTTTATAATTTCATTATTAGTCAATTTGGCTCTTGTCATTTATGCAGTGATTAAAATGCGAGAAAAAACGATACCTTCATATGCTATCTTATTTTATTTCATTACCTTTTCTGTAGTTTCCAATTTACTCTTCACTGTTGGTATTTTGATGAATGAGCGATTTATGTTTTTTAGTTCTGTTGGCTTTAGTATTCTAATAGCCTATATATTACTTCAGGCTGTTAAACGATTTAATTTATCTCAACAAATTTTTATGATACTTGTAGGAGCTATTTTAAGCCTTTATAGTATAAAAACATTTAGTAGAAATTTTGACTGGAAAGATAATTTTACTCTTTTTATGACAGATGTAAAAGTATCTGATAATAGTTCTAAAATTCATACCTCATGTGGAGGCGATTTAGCAAAGAATGCAGAGAAAGAACCCGATAGTTTAAAGAAACGAGCAATGCTTGAGGAAAGTGTAAAACATCTAAAACGAGCAATTGAAATTTACCCTTCACACAGCAATGCGTGGTTATTGCTAGGAAATTCATTGTATAAACTAAATAAGGACCCAAAAGAAGCTATTGATATATATACGAAAGCTTCAGCCTATAGAGTTGGCGGATATTACGATGCTTTGTACAATTTGGGTTGTGTGCAAGTTGAAAATGGTATGGCTTCTGATGCAGTTCAAAATTTCAGACAGGCACTTTCTGTGAAAAATGATGTGTTTGAATGTAAATACAATTTGGCTGAGGCTTACAGTAAATCAAATAAGCCTGATTCAGCCATAATATGGTATAATGAGGCATTAAAAATGCGACCTAATGATGCTGTAAGTTATTATAAAATAGGAACTATTTATGGCAAGCAATTAGGTAATTTAGACATGGCTATTCAAAATCTTGAAAAAGCATTATCGTTAAATTCGAGTATAGAAGTTTATTATGAAGACTTGGCGGTTGCCTATGGATTGAAAGGTAAAATTGATGATGCTATCTCTACCTCATTAAAATGTCTTTCTGTAAATCCCAACTATCTTCCAGCTATCAATAATTTGATTGTATCTTATAGGATAAAAGGTGATTTTCAGCAAGCAGCTATTTACGAATCCAAACTCCAAGCTGTTAGATAAAATTTAAATTAGGACTGTGAGTTTTTGGGATAAAGTAAAAGAGAATTTTTCTAAACTTGCTTATGGCGAGGAAAGTGATCATGATGGCTCTAGTCTTTCAAAACAGCAGCGAGTAGCAAAACTTAATGAAATAGAAAAGGCATTGGTTGTACTTACGGCTGAAGTGATCAAAAGAAGCGGCAGTATGCCAGACAACACTATTTCTGTTTTTCATAATTTTTTCAACCTTCATTTTGGTTTTAAATCTATAAAAGAGAGGGATAGCTTATTGACCCAGCAGCTTAGATTTTCTACTGGTCAATACATAAAAATAGCTTGCAAACAATTAAAAGCACTTGCTGATAATCAGTCCTTAGAAGAGATGTTGATTTTTTTATTTGCAATAGCAGCAAGCGATACCTTTATTGTTGAAAAGGAAAGAAAATTGCTTTATCAAATTTGTTTGTATCTTGGATTTAATGATACCCTTTTTTATAAAATAATGTCTTTGTATAAAGATGTTTCAAGTCCATATGCTATTTTAGAAGTTAGTGAGACTGTTACAAAAGAGGAATTGACATTGGCTTACAGGAAAAAAGTTTTACTTTATCATCCAGATAGCTCTCAACTACATTTATCAGAAGCTGAGAAAACTAGAAAGTTTTTAGCAGTGAAAAGCGCCTTTGATGCTATCATGAAAGAAAAATTTCAAAAATTGTAATCAGGCTTGTTTTATTTTGAGCAATAACTTTTTATATTTATGCATATGGAGCCAACCTTAAAAATAGATTTAGAAGCTGAGAATAAATTTATACTTAAGCAGTATAGAATTCTTTTAAAGTCTCTAAAAACAAATGTCACAAAGCAAGATAAGAAAAATATTCGTGCTGCATTTGAGTTGGCAATGGATAGTCATAAAGATATGCGTAGGAAGTCTGGTGAACCATATATACTTCATCCTATCGAAGTTGCAAGAATAACTAGTGAGGAAATGGGTTTGGATGTGACGTCTGTTATTTGTGCTTTAATTCATGATGTTGTTGAAGACACAGAAGTTACATTAGATGAAGTAGAGCAAAGATTTAATAAAGATGTTGCAAAAATAGTTGATGGACTGACGAAAATAGCTGGTGTTTTTGATATGAACAGCTCTATACAAGCTGAGAATTTTAGAAAATTACTTTTGACTCTCAACGATGACATAAGAGTTATTTTGGTGAAGTTGGCAGATAGACTTCACAACATGCGAACCCTAGATTCCTTACGAAGAGACAAACAATTGAAGATAGCATCAGAGACCCTTTATCTTTATGCCCCACTCGCTCATCGGATGGGTCTTTATGGCATAAAAACAGAGATGGAGGATTTGTCGTTGAAGTTTACTGAACCTGATTTTTATAAAGAAATAGCGCGCAAAATCAATGAGACAAAACGAGAGCGTTCTAAATTTATAAATGATTTTATCAGACCATTAAAAGAAGAATTAGAAAAGAAAGGTTTTGATTTTGAAATATATGGAAGACCCAAATCTATTTTTTCTATTTTCAATAAAATAAAAATAAAACATGTACCCTTCGAAGAGATATATGATTTATTTGCCATTAGAATTATTTTAAAGTCTACTCCCGAAAATGAGAAATCAGATTGTTGGGGTGTATATTCTACTATTACTGATATTTACAAACCCTCCCCAGATAGGCTTCGCGATTGGCTTTCAAACCCTAAAACCAATGGATATGAGGCTTTGCACACTACAGTGATGAGTAATGTTGGGAAGTGGGTAGAGATACAAATACGTACAGAAAGAATGCATGAAGTTGCGGAAAAGGGATTTGCAGCTCACTGGAAATATAAAGAGGGAGTGCAAGATAATGCGCTTGATGTGTGGTTAGAGAAAGTACAAAATGTTTTAAGTAATACTGAGAATAACGCCATTGATTTAGTTAATGATTTTAGAACTGAATTATTGAATGAAGAAATCTTTGTTTTCACTCCTAAAGGAGATTTGAAGAAAGTACGAAAAGGTGCTACAGCTTTAGATTTTGCTTTTGAGGTACACTCTGATATAGGTAAAAAATGTATCGGAGCTAAAGTTAATACCAAACTAGTGCCGTTGAGTCATACACTGAAAAATGGCGATCAGGTAGAAATTCTGACTTCTAAAAAACAACTTCCGAATGAAGATTGGTTAAACTTTGTAACCACAAGTAAGGCCAAGACTGTCATTAAACAATCATTAAAGGAGCATAAGAAAGTAGCATTTCAACTAGGTAGGGAAGAGCTCGAAAAGAAATTAAAGTTGCTTAAAATTGAAAATTCTGAGGCTAACCTCATTTTATTGTTCAATTTCTTTAAGCGAACCTCTCCACAAGATTTGTTTTTTGATATTGCTGAGAAGCGCATAAATCTTCATGATTTAAACATATTAGAAGTAATAGCAGGCAAAATAAAATTACCTAAACTAAAAGAGCCAGATAATAAAAAGCAAGATGCTCAATTTGATGATGCTATAAAAGAGACGCTCAAGAAAAATGCCGAGTTGCTGATAATGGGCGAATCGAGTGATAAGATTGACTATAAGTTTGCACCATGTTGCAACCCTGTACCAGGAGATGATGTATTCGGATTTTTGACAATAAATGATGGTATTAAAATACATCGTACAAACTGCCCAAATGCTGTGCAGTTAATGGCTAAGTATAGTTATAGAGTTATCAAAACGAAATGGACGCATCAACACAATATAGCATTCCTCACTGGCATCCGAATTAATGGAATTGATGATGTAGGTCTAGTTAATAAAATTACAAATATTATTACTGGTCAAATGAATCTCAATATGCGATCAATTTCTTTTGAAAGTGAAGATGGCGTTTTTGAGGGCAACATTATGATTTATGTACACGATACAGAAGAGCTAAATCAATTATCTGAAAAACTTCAAGAACTTGATGGTATATTGTCAGTAGAGAGATACGAAGCAGAAGAAAAAAGTTAAACAATAATACAATCATTATCATTTAGTCGACTTGGTTCGCCTTTCAGCTGTAGTATTATTCTAGCTACAGTTTGCACATCTCTTTCGCAATATCGTTGTATTCTTTCCAAATCTTTGTCTTGCCAATATACTTTAGCTACATCTTTTCCTTCTATATCATCTTTAGGTGATGGAATTCCAAGCGTAGCGGCTATTAGTTTTAATGAAGTGTAATTCTTAAAATCTCCAAATCGCCATTGTTGAAGTGTATCTACGATATTGATTTCCCATGGTTTTCGACCCGATAAATCTAAAATATCTGGTAATGCGATTCCATTCGCTACTATTCTTCTACATAGATATGGAATATCAAATTCTCTAATATTATGACCAGTTAATTGCCACTTATCGGCATCTTTAAAATGTTTACAGAGTAAGTCAGCAAAACTATCTAAGATTACATTCTCATTATCACCTGCAAAACTTTTTACTCTAAAAATATCAGTCTGTTTTGTTTTATCATAATGAAAATATCCAATAGAGATGCAAATGATTTTGCCAAATTCAGCAAAGATTCCTGCTTTAGAATTATAGGTTTCTTCGGGTGAAAACTGGCTTGCATCCTTGAACGTATTGTGTTTGATTAGCCAAAGATTTTGCCAATTTTCCTCTAATAAATCAAACGAAGAAACACGAGGTACTGTCTCGATATCGAGAAACAGCATATCTCTTATTTGATTATTTTGTAACAACATACTACAATAACTCTTTTGCTTCTGATTTTAAAAAGTCTAGGGCTATTTGTGAAGGTAAAGTTTGTCCTGAGTTTTCTATTCCTAAGATTATCATTTCAGAAAACTGACGAGCAGTAGTTTCTGCCGACAAATTATTGCCCATAAGATTTATCATTTTAGCAACTTCATTTTTGGCAGACACAATCAAATTCCAAGCATCAGCAGAGACATAAAGTTGTTGAGCAAAATTATGTTCAAGCTCAGCTTGCATTGTTGCTACTAAAGCGTATTGAAGTTCTTTAGCCGACATACTAGGCTGGATTACTCTGTTAATTAAAGAAGCTGGATGAATTCTTTCACAAAGAAGAGTCAATCTTTCATAAGCCTGCAAACGAATCAAAAGAGCGTCTTTAGATAAGAGTACTTTCGACTCGATAAGTCTAATCTGCTGATCACGTTTCATGAAAGAGTAGAAAAGATAGATAACCGTAGCAGTTAAAATAACCAGTGGCAAGGCATATTTTAGAATTTCTAATATCAGTATTTCCCAATCCATTTTTTTCTTTTGACTAAAGTAGAAATAATTCTTGAAAATAGAAGGGTAAAAATAAGTAAAAAACATTCCATAGCCCCAATTCTTCACTTCATCCTAAACATCCTGTCACAAATTTCGTTTATTTAAAATCGAATTCAATTCAAATGACTTTTAAAAGAAATTTTACAAAATGAAGGTTACTTTACTATCAGGCAGTTCACGTCAAAATGCTTTAAGCTTAAGAGTGGCAAAACTTTTAGATCAGAAAATTAAGGAGACAAATACAAATATTGATGTTTCTATTTTAGATATTAGAGACTATCCTCTTGATTTTGTAGAAAATCCTTGGCAAAGCAGAGAGGCTGTGCCTTCATCTCATGTTGCTTCTTGGGATAAGATGCGCGATGCAGATACTGTAATACTAATTTCTCCCGAGTACAATGGTTCTCCATCTTCAGCATTGAAAAACTTTTTAGACCATTTCCCAAAGTTTAGTCGAACGGTTTTCGGTATTTGCACATACTCGCCAGGTGCTATGGGTGGCATACGAGCAGCACAGCAAATGCAGCAAATTATTTGTGGTGTGTTTGGAATTCCTTGCCCTCAAATGCTTTTGATAGGGGGAGTCGACAAAAAGATAGATGCAGATGGAAATTTGATTGATTCTACTTTTGAAAAGTCGGTAAATGGATTTTTGAGCGAGATATTATGGTTAGGAAAGGCTTTGGAAGATAAAAAAGTAGTGACTAAATAAAATGTTTTAAAAGTCTTACTTCATCTTCATCTAAAAATCTCCAGCGCCCTCTTGGTAAATCTTTTTTGGTAAGCCCACCAAAATAAACACGATCGAGTTTCTCGACTACATAACCTAAGTATTCAAATATTCTTCTTACTATTCTATTCTTACCGTTGTGAATTTGAATGCCAATTTCTTTTTTGTTTTTAGGATTTGAAAATGCTAGCTCATCTACTGGAGCTATTCCATCTTCTAAAACTACCCCATGTACTATTTTCTCGAAATCTTCAGGAGTCAAATTTTTATCTAAAAAAACATGGTATATCTTTTTGATTTCACGAGAAGGATGCGTTAGATTTTGTGCAAGCTCACCATCATTTGTGATTAGTAGAACTCCAGAAGTATTTCTGTCTAATCGACCTACAGGATAGAGTCTTGGCTTTTTTACAGACTCTATTTGAGCGTATGCACCTTGTATTAAATCAAGTACCGTTCTTCTATCTTTTTCGTCATTGGTGGTAGTAATACAATCTTTGGGTTTATTGAGAAGGATATAAACTTTCTTTTCTGGGTTGATGACTTTATTATCAAAAGTGACTTTGTCATTAGCCATCACCTTATAGCCCATTTCTAATACTACTTTCCCATTCACTTTTACCTTGCCAGCAGCTATTAGCTCATCTGCTTTTCTTCTCGATGCTACTCCTGCATGAGCTAAGTATTTGTTGAGTCTGATATTGTCATCTCCTGCTACTATCTCCTCAGATGGCGTAGTTTTATCTATAGCTAAATCTTTAATTCTGCTGCTTATTTTCTTGTCAAGGGCAGTTTCAAATTTTTTAGGAGGATTATCTTTCTTCGTAAAACGAACTCTTTCTTTTTTTTCAGGCGCTGGCTCAAATATCTCTTTAGGGCCTTTCAAAAATTTTTGAAAAGGATGGTTAGAAGGTGTATTTGTTTTGTTTTTAGACACAGGTAAAATTTAAACATGCGAATTTAATCAAATAAAGTGGTGAACTAAAATTAAAATGCGTTTATCTTCTAGAGTGTGTCAATAAAAAAGTGCAAGATGCAATTAGTAGCATTGCTCCTACTTGATGCATCACACCCCAAAATACAGGAATGCCTCCTTTACAGTTGAGCACTGTCAAGATGCCTATGATTACTTGAAAAAAGACTGAAAAAATAAAAATATATACAGCTGTTTTAGTGATATTGTTTGACGTATTTTTATTCTTTAAAAATACAATAGCCGTCATCAATAAAATAATATAGGCTATAGATCTATGCGCAAATTGTATAAATGTGCGTGCCCAAAAATCAGTGGGGTCATAATGAAGTAAACCATTAAAAGAGGCTTGCATGCTCATAAGTGTAGATGGGATAAGTTCACCACTCATATCTGGCCATGTAGGATGCGATAGCCCGGCTTTTGAACCTGATACTAAACCTCCCATAAAGATTTGTATAAAAACAAGAATAAAAATAGAAAATAGTAAATTTTTGTTTTTAAAATCAACTGCATTTGGTTTTGCATCAATAGTAGCAACATAAGTGGATATCCATACTAGATAAGCAAACAAACTAAGCGCTAAGATGAGATGAATACTCAAAAAAATTGGTGGTACAAATAATCCTGTTAAGCCATTTTTTACCATTATCCAACCATACAATCCAACCACTCCTCCCCATATCACTATTGCTGAAATATAGCCTATCAATTTTTTATCTAACCACTTTTTTAATAGAAAATAAGCAAATGGAATAATAAACACAAAGCCCATTAATCTCGCCCACAAGCGATGAAAATATTCCCAAAAGAAAAGGAATTTGAACTCAGACAACGTCATATCCTGATTCATTTCTTTGAATTGAACTATCTGCTTGTATTCATCAAATCGTTCTATCCATTGTGATTCATTAAGCGGAGGTACAGCGCCTACTATAGGTTTCCACTCGGTGATTGATAAGCCACTGCCAGTAAGCCTAGTTACTCCACCGATGATGACTTGTAGAAAAATGAGTACACATCCAGTGATTAGCCAAATCACGATAATTTTTTTAGCAGTGGATGACATAGATTTATTCAATTGATTTGTAAAAACAAACAAAAATTTGTTGCCACAAGTTTATAATTTATAAAACAAAAAATGTTTTAATTGAAGACCTTTAAATTTTGCGATTCATTTTAAGTCATTAAACTTTATAGTGCTCTATTGGATTAATATTCCCAATCTTCTAATAAGTTTACAGCATTCACATCATGGAATTTTTTAAAATCCGATATGCTTCCAAACCAAGAAACTACTCCATTTCTATATAGCAAAGTTGGTTTTTCTGATAATAGACTATTATATGAACTATATTTCCAGTCGGTAAAGTTTTTTGAAAAACCGTGTTTTATAGGATTTTGATGAATATAGTTAATCACCGAACTTAAGTAAGTATCAGAATCAATAATAAAACGCTTAGTAAAGTCTATCCATAATGCACCTTTTCGATTATACATTTTATTATAGGCCTTAGTATATGAGTTAAGTAAATTGCTTTATTCCTGCATGACCAATTTATGGATGTCTGACTTATATTTAGGATGAACAAGCAATTTTTCTTCTGAATGTGTTTTGATAAGAAAATGAATATGGTTGGGCATTAGGCAATAGGCTAAAGTATCGCATACAGAAGGCATATATAAGGTATACTTTCTAAGAAAAAATAAAAAATTCTCATCATTTCTAAATAAATTTTCATTACCAATAGCATGGTTTATAATATGATAATAGGTGCTATGATTAAATTTCTCTAAGCCTTTCATGAATAGTTACTTATCGTATATGAAACCTATAAGGTTTTCAAAACCTTATAGGTTTCATATACGATAAACGATTGTTGCTTTAGAACAATATAATAGTACTTCTTCTCATATTTATCGAATTATAAACTTACCTCTAGCATTTTCTAAATCAAACATATAAACTCCTTTTGCTAGAGATTGAGTAGGGATCGTAGTTTTACGTTCATTCAATTGTGTATCCAGTATCATCTT
>JBIKJU010000127.1:0-6024 GCA_044360745.1 Chitinophagales bacterium | reverse complement strand
CCCCAGGTGAATAATCAGAATGCTTATCAGAATTTGGGAGTACTGTACCATAACTTTTGAAAAGGGTCATCAGATTAGGAACTATTCTACGATCAATATTAGGATCAGTTTCAGACAGCCCCCATAGTCTAGGATATTTCACAAAATTTTTTTTTCATATCCTCATGAACTAATGCTTGAAGATCTACACCCAATTTCCTGTAAGCTCTTATCACCACATCAGTGCAAACCCCTTTAGAAGCTGGCAAATCTCCATTCGGATATGTTAGTTTGAAATATGAAGGGTCATAGTTTACCTTTTGCATTGTAAGTTGAAATGATTCAGTCGTTAGCTTATTAAAAAAATCTTGTTGGCCGCTAGCACTAGCGTAAATGAAAAAGCTAATTAAAAAAAGAGTGATTTTTTGCATATAAAAAAACGATATATTTTTAGATATCATTGTCTTAAAAATGACTTTTAAAAGATTTCAAAATTTAAAAAGTAAAAGGGTTTATAACTCTAAGTTGAAATTTATAGCGGTGGGAAAACTCCTTTATAATTATGAGGACTAATAGACAAAAGCTTAGCTTTAGTAGTTTCAGAAACATCTAATCCATTAATAAAATGCTTTATTTTTTCTTTAGTCACTGCTTCTCCTCTTGTCAATTCTTTAAGAGCCTCATATGGATTCGGATATTTTTCTACCCTCAAAACTGTTTGAATAGCCTCTGCTACAACAGCCCAGTTTTGATCTAAGTCATCATCAATTTTTTCTTTATTTAAAATCAACTTTTCTAGACCTTTTTTTATACTTTGTAATGCAATCAACATATGAGCATAGGGAACCCCTATATTTCTCAAAACAGTTGAGTCTGTTAAATCCCGCTGCAATCTTGAAATAGGAAGCTTAGCAGCTAAATGTTCAAAAATAGCATTAGCTATACCAAGGTTTCCCTCAGCATTTTCAAAATCTATTGGATTTACTTTATGAGGCATAGCAGAAGAGCCAATTTCACCTACTTTAGTTTTTTGTTTAAAATAATCTATTGATATATAACTCCATATATCTCTACATAAATCTATCACAATTGTATTAAGTCTTTTGTATGCATCGAATCGAGCTGCAAGCCAATCATAATGCTCTATCTGAGTAGTCCATTGCATTCGTTCTAAACCCAAAGATTCGTTCAAAAATTCATTTCCGAATCTTATCCAATCATGATTAGGAAATGCAATATGATGAGCATTAAAATTACCTGTTGCTCCCCCAAACTTTGCGGCATATGGAATTGCTTTGAGCGATTTTAGCTGATTTTCTATTCGCTCTACAAATACACCTAATTCTTTACCTAAAGAAGTTGGAGAGGCTGGCTGTCCGTGTGTACGAGCGAGCATTGCTACTTCCATCCAATTAGAAGCTAAATTCAATAAGGTTTCTTTTAAAGATTCCCACTCTGAAACCATGAAAATGTCAGCTTCTTTTATTGAGTAGGGAATTGCTGTATTATTTATGTCTTGAGATGTCAATCCGAAATGAATAGCTTCTATATTAAAATTTAAATTAACTGACTTAACTTTTCCCTTTAAAAAATATTCAACCGCCTTTACATCATGATTAGTAGTTGCTTCGATATCTTTTATACGCTGTGCATCTTCGAGTGAAAATGAACTATAGATAGATCTAAGTTTACTTATCTCATCTTCATTAAAACTGTCTAATAAAGTTGTTTTCTCTTTGCTTAATGCTATCAAATACTCAATTTCTACTAATACTCTATAATTTATGAGCGCATACTCAGAAAAAAAAACAGACAGCTTTTTTGTCTTTGAATGATATCGACCATCTATTGGTGAAATAGCGGTTAAATGAGATAGTTGCATAGAGATGATTTTTGTCAGTTTTGGGCAAAATTATAAATTGTTGTATAAAATCAGTTTGTAAAATAGAAATTCCGTCCTAACTTTACACCATTATGAAAAAAACACACATTATTTTATTGGGAGTATTGGCCATTAGCATAGGTGTGATAGTGGCTATGACTGGCGATTACACTACCTATGGAAGTTTTGCCTTATCTAAAGCTAACCCTACCACTACTCTAAATGTAGTCGGTCACCTTAATAAGGATAAAGAAATCATATATGAACCTGAGAAAAATGCAAATTATTTCGAGTTTACAATGAATGATAAAGATGGCAATCCTCAAATTGTTTATTACAGAGGAGCTAAGCCACAAGATTTTGAACGCTCAGAACAATTAGTCGTAAAAGGGAAAATGGATGGCTCTAAATTTCATGCAGCAGAAATTTTAATGAAGTGCCCATCGAAATATAATGATGATGAAATCCGTTTAAAAGAAAGCGCCTAATTAAACTCTCATTGAGATATTTTTTGATTTTACTTAAATAGTATCAGACTTCTATTTACTCTACTACATTTGCATAAAATACATGACATGAGATTGCCTTTTCTAGCTCTTTTTTCGCTTCTTACACTTTTTAGCTATTCACAAAATACTTATCCAATTATTGATCCATCAGATGTAAAAATCATAAGAGATAGTTTTGGAGTACCACACATTTTTGGCAAAACTGATGCTCACTGTGCCTATGGACTAGCATGGACAAATGCAGAAGATGCTTTTCATGAAACTCAAAATTTGATTTATATCGCAAAAGGTTTTATGGGTCGTAAAGATGGTTTAGAAGGTGTAAAAGCTGATTTTTTTGTACATGCAATAGGTGCTAGAAAAACAGTAGAAGAAAAATATGAAAACGATTTAACTCCCGCATTTAAAAAATACTTTAATGGCTACATGCAAGGCATAAATGCTTATGCTAAAGCTTACCCTGAAAAAGTAAAAATTAAAAAGGCTTTTCCTGTTAATGAATATGATTTGATGACAGCATTTTTAGCTACTATGAGTTTTTTATCAAATGCTCAAGGGGCTGTGGGAGATGCTGTGGGAGGTAAATATGACCAAGAAAAAATAGACTTTAACACCAACCAACCACCAGTAGGCTCAAATGCTTATGCGGCTAGAAGTGCCATTACTAAAGAAGGAAAAACCTTTCTATGCATCAATCCACATTTACAAATGAATGGACCTTTTAGTTTTTATGAAATGCATATGCAAAGCGAAGAAGGATTAGACATGCAAGGAGTTACTTTTCAAGGAGCAACTTCACATGCTATGGGTGCAAACAAACATCTTGGGTGGGGATTTACTTGGAATTATTTTGACAAACTTGATGTTTTTAAATTAGAAATGCACCCAAAAAAGAAAGGCTATTATAAATTTGATAATGAACATATAAAATTAGAAAGAAGGCCAGTTTGGCTTAAAGTAAAGGTAAAAGGCTTAATCATTCCAGTAAAGAAAATGACTTACTGGAGCAATTACGGATGCACTGTAAAATCTGACAAATCAGACAATTACTATTCCATTCGTTTCCCCGCTAACATGACAGTAAAAACTGGCCAACAACTTTATGAAATGTCTAAATCAAAGAATTACGATGAATTTTGGACAGCTATGCGTTCAAATCATGGTGTAGCACTTTTTAATATGGTGTATGCTGATGATCAAGACAATATATTTTACTTATCGCATGGGATGCTACCTGACAGAAAAGATCTAAAATATAACTGGTCAGGGATAGTACCGGGCAATACATCAAAAACGTTATGGACATCTTTAGTTCCACTCGATAGCATGCCAAAAAATATCAACCCTGAATGTAACTATGTATTTAATGCCAACAACAATGTTTATCATGCTACATGTATAGAAAATAGTAAAAGCTGTAATTTGCCTGACTACGTGAACGAGCGCCCTGGAGATAATAACAGAGCCATAACACTCAAAAATTTCTTTAATGAAAATCCAACATTTTCATATAATCAATTTAAGAAAATCAAGTATGAAACTAAGTTTCCACCCAACAGTAAATTTATAAAATCACTCGATCCTTTATGGAATCTTTCAAGCGAAAAATACCCTGATTTGAAAGAAGAAATCGATTTAATCAAAAATTGGGATAGAAATACAGATGTAAATTCTGTAGCTACTTCATTGTTTGGTGCATTTATTAAACGTATTTTTGATGAACGTAAATATGGCGACAATACTTTTATCACTGGAATTAGTACACTCACAGAAGAGCAAACAGTTGAATACCTTAGAAAATCAAGCGAATATCTCAAAAAGTATTTTGGCACTATTTACGTAAGATGGGGCGATATACATAAACTCAGAAGGGGCAACAAATCTATTGAAATAGAAAGTTTTGCAGATTTACTATCACCAAGTTATCCTGAGGAAAAAATTATAGACGGTAAACTGGAATTTAATCCAAAATATGGCGATACCTATTGTATGTTTGTGAAATTTGGGACAAACGGTGCTGAACTAATAGAAACGTTAGAACCGCTGGGCAATTCGCTAAACCCAGATAGTCCACATTATACTGACCAAATGGAGATTTTTAATAAAAAGCAACATAAATATATGCCTTTTGAAAAAAACTATTGGGAAAGTAACGCACTTAAGATTTATAACCTCAAAAAATAGCATATTCTCAAAATTAAATTACTTTAGCCATTCAAAAAATTAAACTATGAAATTCTTAAAACTTTTCTCTTTACTCTTAATTTCTTCTGTCATTGTTTCTTCGTGCCAAAACAAAGGCGGTGGAAAAGTAGATGCTGAATTTGAAAAATCACTTCAAGAAAAATTGATAAATGCTCAAGAAGGTGATATAATAGAATTGCCTGAAGGGAATTTTATTTTGTCAAGACCTTTAGTGTTGGATGGTATAAACAATATTACTATCAAAGGAAAAGGAAAAGACAAAACAATCTTAAATTTCAAAGGACAAATAGACGGAGCTGAAGGATTAAGAATCACTGCTAACGGCACTATTTTAGAGGATTTCACTATTCTTGATGCTAAGGGAGATTGTATAAAAGTTCAAGATGCAAAAGGGATCACATTTAGAAGGTTAAAAGTGGGCTGGACTACCGAACAGTCTACTTCAAATGGATCATATGGCTTATATCCAGTTCAATCAGAAAATGTGTTAATCGAAGAATGTGATGTTTTTGGTTCATCTGATGCTGGGATTTATGTAGGCCAATCTAAAAATATCGTTGTTCGCAAAAACCATGTTTATGGCAATGTGGCTGGTATAGAAATCGAAAACTCCATAGATGCTGATGTATATGATAACCTAAGCGAGAACAACACAGGAGGAGTTTTGGTTTTTGACCTACCAGATATAGAAGTGAAAAATGGATCACGTTGCAGAATTTATAATAACAAAATTTTGAACAATAACATCAAAAATTTTGGACCTAAAGGAACTGCAGTTTCTGAAATACCAGCTGGAACAGGTATTATCATAATGGCTACCAATCAATGTCAATTTTTTAATAATGAAATAAAAGGACATAACTCTATCAGCTGCGCTATTGTCAGTTATTCAGTAATGCAAAAACCATATAAAGATACCCTTTATGACCCATTTGTAGGAGGAATCTCTATACATGATAATCAATTTGAAAAAGGAACAGGTACTCTTGACAAATCTGTCACCTTTGGTCAACTATTCAATGCAATTTTTGGAGACAAAGTACCAGATATTGTATTTGATGGCTCTGTAAATCCTGCTTATTTAAATGCAGATGGCACACTCAAGGATGATCAAAAAATTTGCATTAGAAATAATGGCAATGTATCTTTTGCTAACTTAGATATGATGAACGGATCTAAAAATATGAGTACTAATATTACTAAGATGGATTGCACACTACCTTTAATAAATGAAGTAAAACTTCCTTAAATCTTAAGTAATTATAAAAAAATGGCTTTCTTATAAGGCAGCCATTTTTTTTATAGAGTAGTTCAATTGACAGTTTGTCTAATGTTTTTAAAAAAATTTAAATAAAGTAAGTCAATTTATCTGCCATATTTTCACAAAGACAGGCTTGGCACAACTTTCGATAGAAGGAATGTGAATTCAATAACCAAAAATATTTACAA
>JBIKJU010000126.1:0-6063 GCA_044360745.1 Chitinophagales bacterium | reverse complement strand
TATTTCTCTTTCTTGAAATTCAAAAATGATAATACCCCAATAGATACCAACAACATTGTCTTTAAATCATTTGACTCGATACAGCAGTGGATAGGAAGCTTCACTAGTTCCGAGCAAAATGTAATGCATGAAAGAGCTATGAATCAAGCTAGAGGGGTAAAAAATTATTCGGATATTGTAGTCAATCAAATTGGATTTAAAGTCAGAGAATCAAATTTATTCTTAGTAGAGATATATAGAAAATTCACGTTATCAATAGCCTGTATAGTGTTATTTTTTATCGGTGCGCCACTTGGCTCTATTATCCGAAAAGGTGGACTGGGGTGGCCACTCGCTTATTCTATCCTTTTCTTTATCATTTACCATGTTACTTCAATAATAGGTGAAGAACTTGCCGAAAAGATGATTTTATCTACGTTTCATGGAATGTGGTTTTCTACATTTTTTCTAACTCCAATAGGAGTATTTTTAACCTATAAAGCTGCAAACGATTCTAATCTATTTAATTCGGATTTCTATAGAAAAATACTATATAAAATATTTGCACTTTTCAGTAAAACAAAACTAAATGTGGCAAAATAAAAATGTAAGAGTATATAGCCTTATGATTATGGCATATGTTCTTTTCATTATTTTTTTTCATTTATTTTTTGAAAAAGGAGATGAAATCAAGTTCTTGTCTCTTCATTATTCTACATCCCTATTATTTTTTTTCAATATCATCACATTATTAGCAGACTGGCAAGGTATCACACTTTTTGCTGTTGTGTCGTTATTGAAAAATAAATTAAAAGCTTTTCCTTTTGCGATAGGGTTTGTTTTTACAGCTTTCACAATCCAGTTTTTGAAACGCATCGTTTTTGCTGGCACTCCACGACCAAGACTTTGGGCTGAATCAATACAGTTAACATTACCAGAGGGCACATCTTCTTTGTCATCTCTAAGTTTGCCCTCAGGACATACCGCTATTGCTGTAGCTATGGGATTCTGTCTTTGTCTTTTATTTAGCAAAAAAGAATGGGCCATTTTATTCGGTTTACTAGCGATTTTAGTAGGTATATCGAGAGTTTATATAATGGCTCATTTTGCCTTAGACACGGCAATTGGAGCAAGTATTGGACTTACTACCACTTGGTTAGGCCTTTGGATTTATGAAGCTAGTTTAGAAAAAATAAAAAATAAATTAAAATAAACAGATGTTTATCATTCATTATTTTAGGAATTAAAAACTTTCATTCAACAGTTTTATTTTTACATTAGAGTAAAATATATCTTAATATAAACATGCTTGATATAATATCAAAAAAGATCATTAAATTTCCTACACAATTAATTCTACTTTTAGTGGGAGGCATGCTTTTCATTTCTTTTATTGGCAATGTTCCGTTAATCAATCCTTATGAAACTAAATTTGCTGAATATTCAAAGGAGATGTCCCAAACTCTCAATTGGGAAAAGATTACAATTCAAAATCAAGAAGTAGAGAGTGCTCTTCCCTTTTTCACCTGGATGCAAACTCTCAGTAAATTAAAATTTGGGAACAATGAATTTGCCTATAGATTTCCAACAGCTATCATTGGTATATTTAGCTTGCTTTTAGTTTTTAGAATTGGTAAGAGATATTATGATTCTTTATTCGGCTTAATTTGGGCTTTGTTACTAGGATGTTCTCCTCTAACTTTACTCTATTTTAAAGCGGGAATTAGTGAACCAATGGGCAACTTTTTCATTTTTTTGAGTGCATATCAACTTTTTAAAGTATCTGTAAAAGATGAATTTTCTCCTTACAAAATGCAAAGAAAACAAATGTTTTGGGGCATATTCAATTCTTCCATTTTTAGTTCTATTGCTCTACTAACTACAGGAAGCATAAATTTTTTGATTATACTTTTACTTATTTCTATAGTCACACTTTGGAATAGAGGTCGAATCACCTTCAGTTTTATTAATTTATTTTGGTGGATTTTGTTTCAATCTATTTTCATTTTTATTTGGCTTAGTATAAATCAACAAGAACTATCGATTGCAAACCTCACATCGTATACAAAGCATCAATTCAGCTTTTTGTTTCAAGAAAATAGTGCAGGGATACGCTCACTTCCTTTATTTATAGCACTTTTGGCCTCAGGCATGTTTCCATCTACATTTTTACTGTGGAGATCTTTACCCAGATTTGGAAATGAGACTATACATCAAGTTTTATTAAAAAGATGGATGCTTACTTTGATCTTCATCACTTTTATCCTTTTATATTTTCACCACAAACAGTTCTTTCATCAAATCACTCTAGCATTTTATCCTATCACATTTCTTGGAGCGCTTACTCTCCACAAGTTATATCATCAATACTTTCGATGGAATTTTGTTTACTCCATATTCTATGCCATCTTTACTATAATTTGGGCTGCATTTATTTTTCTATTTTCTATAACGATGAGCAGTAAAAACTATGACTTATTGCATTACTTTTTCAAACAAGATTTCATCATGTTTTTAGCAAAACAAAATGTGTATTGGTCATTTGATGGAGCTATCATAGCAATAGTGTATTCTTTATTGGCTAGCTTTACAATTTACTTTTTCCACAAAAACAATAAAAAAATTGCACTCATCACATTGATAGTATCTAACATGTTATTCTTTAATTTTACAATTCTTATTTTTACTCCAAAAGTAGAGAGATATTTACAAGGAACTTACATCTATGCACTCAAAATAGCTGACAATACAGTAAGCCCAGTCAATTTTAAAAGCTATGCTCCCTTTGTTTATAAAATAGAAAAATTAGTCTCAAATACTACAACTAGTGTAATAAAAAACGGCTTTGAATACGAGATAATATAAAGTCTTCTAAAAATTAAGAAGAATACTCTTCAATGCTCGGACAAGTGCAAATTAAGTTTCTATCGCCATGAGAGTTGTTTACGCGAGCTACACTAGGCCAAAACTTAGATGCTGCAACGTATGGTAATGGAAAAGCAGCTTGCTGACGAGTGTATGGAAAAGTCCACTCATCTGCTGTCAAAACGGCAAGAGTATGTGGCGCATTTTTTAAAACATTATTGATTGGGTCAGCATTTTTGTTTTGAATAGACACTATCTCAGATTTTATAGCAATCAATGCATCACAAAAACGATCAATTTCAGCTAAATCTTCACTCTCAGTTGGCTCTATCATTAAAGTACCAGCTACAGGGAATGATACTGTGGGCGCATGAAATCCATAATCCATCAATCTCTTAGCCACATCTTCTACTTCTACACCCACTGTATGCTTATAAGCTCTAAAGTCTAAGATTAACTCATGAGCCACAAAACCATTATCCCCAGTATAAAGTACATCAAACTCCTTTTCAAGTCTAGCACGCATATAATTTGCATTCAAGATAGCATACTTAGTAGCATCTGTTAATCCTGATGCACCTAACATCTTAATATATCCGTATGAAATTAAAAGGATACTAGCACTACCCCAAGGTGCAGACGAAACTGCTGTTATGGCTTTTTCTCCCCCCGTTTTTACAAGTGAATGACCAGGTAAATATGGCGCTAAATGTTTTGCTACACAAATAGGGCCCATTCCAGGACCTCCACCACCATGAGGAATAGCAAAAGTTTTGTGAAGATTAATGTGATTAACATCAGCACCAATAAATCCTGGACCTGTAATTCCAACTTGTGCATTTAAATTGGCTCCATCCATATAAACTTGACCGCCATTGGCATGTATCAGAGCACAAACATCTTTAATGTTTTTCTCAAAAACGCCATGAGTAGAAGGATACGTCACCATCAAACAAGATAATGTATCTTTGTACTCTTCTACCTTACTTACTAAATCATTAAAGTCAATATTCCCTTTTTCATCTGTAGCGACTACTACTACTTTTAAACCGCACATCACTGCAGTAGCAGGATTTGTGCCATGAGCTGATGCTGGAATAAGTGCTACATCTCGGTTACCCTGTCCTATATCTTTTTGATAAGCTCTTATCACTTGTATACCTGCATACTCACCTTGAGCACCAGAATTAGGCTGTAGAGAAGTGGCATAAAATCCAGTAATTTCCGATAGTGCATCTTCTAATTCTTTTATAATTTGAAGATATCCTTCATTTTGAGATAACGGTGAAAAAGGGTGAACGTTTGCAAACTCAGCCCAGCTTACAGGCTCTAATTCTGCTGCAGCATTGAGTTTCATAGTACATGATCCTAATGCTATCATAGACTTAGTAAGCGACAAATCTTTATTTTCCAATGTTTTTATGTAACGCATCAATTGCGACTCTGAATGGTACGTGTTAAAAACTGGGTGAGTTAAATATGTAGATGTTCGAACTAATGCTGCAGGGGCATTTACCTTAGTAGCAAAAGCAAATTCAAGAAAAGGTATGTTTGCTTTTTTAGCTTGAGCAAAAATAGAGAGAATCTCCTGAACATCTTCAGGCAAAGTAGTTTCATCAAGTGCTACAGTGACAAAATTATTACAGCTGTAGTAGAAGTTCATATTACTAGCTATACTTAACTTTTTGATTTCATATAGCAAAGATGTATCGCCCGCCAAATCAAGAGTGATAGTATCAAAGAAATGAATGTTATGGAGTTTGTAGCCTAAAGTAGAAAGTCCATGAGCTAATGCGTTTGTCATAGAATGAACTCTAAGAGCTATATTTTTCAAACCTTCTGAACCATGATAAGCAGCATACATTCCTGCCATAATAGATAACAAAGCTTGTGCTGTACAAATGTTTGATGTAGCTTTTTCACGTCTAATGTGTTGCTCTCTAGTTTGCAAAGCCATTCTTAGTGCAGGATTATTTTGCGCATCTACAGACACTCCAATGATACGCCCAGGTATAATTCTTTTAAAATCGTCTTTAGTCGCAAAAAATGCAGCATGAGGCCCACCAAATCCCATAGGTACGCCAAATCGTTGGCTGTTACCAATCACACAATCTGCTCCAAACTCTCCTGGAGGTGTAAGTAATGTGAGCGCTAATAAATCAGAAGCAACTGTAACATAGCATTCTACTGTTTTACACTTTGTTATAAACGAAGTATAATCTAAAACTTGTCCATCATATGCAGGATATTGTAAAATAGCACCAAAATACGAGTTATCAATTTCGATGGTATTATGATCTCCTATCACTACTTCTAAGCCTAAAATACCAGCTCTCGTGTTGATGACTTCTATAGTTTGAGGCAAACAAAGATTAGATACAAAAAACTTTTTAAACTCGAATCCTCTCTTATTTTTAACTCCTAAAAACATGCTCATCGCTTCTGCTGCTGCTGTACCCTCATCTAATAAAGAGGCATTGGCAATAGGTAAGCCAGTAAGATCGGCTACCATTGTTTGAAAATTCAACAATGCTTCCAAACGCCCTTGTGCTATTTCAGCTTGGTATGGTGTGTACTGAGTATACCAACCTGGATTTTCAAAAATATTTCTTCTCAATACTGCTGGAGTGACAGTACCATAGTATCCTAAACCTATATAACTTTTAAAAACTTTATTTTTAGAGGCTACTTCCTTTAACTGTTTTAGATACTCAAACTCTGAAAGTGCAGCTGGAAGTTTTAAACCATCTGGCCTTTTAATACTATCTGGTACAGTAAGGTGAATCAATTCATCTATTGAGTTTACACCAATAGTTTTGAGCATTGATTTTTCGGAATCAATATCTACACCAATATGTCTATCGCGAAAATTATCTGTTGAGCGAAGAGAAGATTTCATTTTCAAAATTTTTGATTGCAAAAGTAACAATAAGTATGATTATTAGTTGTCGAATTACTGATAAATATATATTATAAAAATTCTGTGGATAGACTGTGAATATTTAGATTGTTTTGGGCTTAATATTTACTTAAAAAGGGCTATTAATGATTTTAAAATGACAACTCTTTGTTTCTATATTTTTTTTCATTAGTTTGGTATCTGAATGAAAATATTTAGACTCTTTTTATTATTTTTTGCTGTAAAATCATCTGCCCAAACAGGCTTTTGGAGCAATGCTGGTGCACAAGTATCAATTATCGACAAAGCCTATCTTTCCG
>JBIKJU010000204.1:0-4142 GCA_044360745.1 Chitinophagales bacterium | reverse complement strand
GCACTTACTGCAGTTACGATACGTTATCAAGTCAATGGCGGAGCAGTAACAAACTTTAATTGGACAGGAAATTTAGCATCAAATGCTACAACAAATGTAACATTAGCGGCATTTACACCTCCATCTGGCGCATTCACTTTTAGGTCATATACATCTGGCCCAAATGGAGCTGTAGATGGGATTAGAACTAATGATACTTTAACGACTAATCACACAGCCAATGCTATCATTTCTTTACCTTATTCAGAAAATTTTAGTGGAACAGCTTTTAATCCTACTGATTCAAATTTGAGAGTGACGCAGCAACCTTCAGATGCTTGGACATGGACTCGAAATACTGTATCAGCTTTTGGAACAGGCTCTGGTTCAGCAAGAATGGATAACTATGCAAGTTCAGCCAACCAAACCACAAATCCTAATGGAACATTAGACAACCTCGTCACCCCTACATTTACGTTTAATGGTGTTTCAAATGCAACACTTACTTTTGATGTAGCTTATGCGAGATATGTAAACTCTGCTGGTACTTCTTTCTCTAGTGATACACTCATTGTTTTATATTCTACTGATTGTGGTGTTACTTACAACACTACTATTTATAAAGATGGTGGAGCGACATTAGCTACCGCTCCTGCTGCAAATGGTGCTTTTACCCCTACATCTACTCAATGGGCTAGTAAGTCAATTAATCTTTCAGCTTTAAATAATGCTCCTAATGTTACCTTCGCTATTAGAAGTAAGTCAGGATGGGGAAATAACCTTTACATAGATAATATCAACATAACAGGAAACACACCTACTTGTAATCTATCAGCATCAATATCAGGAACTAACACTACTTGCGGTCAAAGTAACGGATCTGCGACAGTATCGCCTTCTGGAGGAAGTACCTATACCTATTTATGGAGCAATGGAGGAACTACTGCTACCATATCTAACATAGCAGGTGGCACTTATACAGTTACAGTAACTTCTGGTGCATGTACTGCTACTGCCACTCGAGTGGTAAATAGTTCAACTGGTGTTACAGCTACCACTTCTGGTACAAACACTACTTGTGGTTTAAATAATGGTTCTGCTACTGTTTCCCCTTCTGGAGGTGCTACTTATACCTTTTTATGGAGCGATGGAGGAACTACAGCTACTATTTCAAGTTTATCAGCGGGGACTTATAATGTAACAGTCACATCTGGTACTTGCACAGCTACTGGGTCTAGGGTTGTTACAAATAGCAATATAGGTATCTCTGTTTCTGCCTCTGGCAATAATACCACTTGTGGTTTAAACAATGGCTCAGCTACTGCAAATCCCTCAGGTGGATCAAACTATAGCTATGCTTGGAGCAATGGAGGAAATTCGGCAAACATTTCAAATTTATCAGCTGGTACTTATACAGTCACTGTCACTTCGGGAACTTGTACAGCTTCTGCTACTAGCGTTATTGGAAATTCTACAGGAGTTACAGCTTCCACATCTGGAACAAATACCACATGTGGTTTAAACAATGGCTCTGCTACTGCAAATCCTTCAGGGGGATCAAACTACAGCTATGCTTGGAGTAATGGAAGAAATACGGCAAACATTTCAAATTTATCAGCTGGTACTTATACAGTCACTGTCACTTCGGGAACATGCACTGCTACAGCCACTCAAAGTGTAGCATCAAGTTCTAATTCATTATCCATTAATGTTTCCTCTACTTCTACTACTTCTTCAAGTAATGGATCTGCTTCGGCATCAGTGTCGGGTGGTACACCTAACTATACTTTTTCATGGAGTAATGGAGGCAGTACTTCCACTATAAATAATCTACAAGCTGGTATATACACAGTTACTGTTACAGATCAACAAGGATGTACTTCATCTCAACAAGTGAATGTTGCTAGTACCATTTCAGTTAATGAAACTTCTATTTTCTCTAGTTTAGTTATATCTCCAATTCCTGCTACTAATAATTTGTACATTGAAGGTTCTTTGAAAGAGATAACTTCATTAGATATAGCGCTTTATGGTATAGATGGCAAATTACTACTCAAAGATAAAGCTGAAAGCTCTCAGTATCATTTTATATCATTAAATATGGCAAATTTAGCAATTGGCGTTTATATCCTTTGGATATCAACACCTACCGAAACTTTAAAAACAAGAATTTTAAAGCAGTAGTTTTTTTTAACAAATAAATGACATTTCAGATACAACCCTTTATAAAATAGCCTCGTCTATATGATAGGTTTGGTTTTAAGGGTTAATCTAGGTTTAAAGAGGTTTCTTGAAAAAGAGACCTCTTTTTTATATTTTATGTATAATTGTATAAAATTCCAACTTATGAAATTTCAATTTATTTCAGTTTTAGCTATTCTATTATTTATTGGTGGATGTAAAGAAAAAGATCCTGTAAAAGAGCCAAGTCTTGTATTTGTAATGAAGCTAGATCCACTTCAGCAACGTTTAAATAGTTTAGGTCAGCCTTCATCTATCCCAGCTAATCATGCAGCTCAATCTCCAGATTTCAAGTTTATTAGTGCTCACTATATAGAGTTAGCTCAAAATATGCTTACTCAACTTGGAAATGGTGCAGTAGTTTACTTTGCAGACGAGACAACTGCCGGAGGGGCAAATGCAATAAATTTTGAAAAAGCAAAATTAGTGAAAGATGGTGAGGAATTTTTTCGCATACCACTTAAAGATGTTCAAAGGGGTGATTATGAATATTTGAGAGTATCTCTTGCCTATCAAAATTATGAAGTAGATTTTTGGTTAGATACTACCATCAGTGGATTTCCTGTTAAGCAATCATTTTCGTGTAATGTAGGTAGCTTTATTGGATACAATAACTACATAAAAAGTTTTAAACTAAACTCTCAAACAGTAAATGTAAATGCCAATAAATTGCAAGGATTTTGGGGAGCCGAATCATATGGCACTATTGCAGGTATCAATTTCAACAATGTGCAAACTGGCCAAGCACCTGCTGGTGCTACTACCGTTGTTAATCCATTAGCAGCCACATCTCCTATACCTGCTGGCTCGTGTGTTGCTACTGGTCGATTTACAGGAGGTAAGCTATCTGTTACAGGCAATGAAAAAGAAGATGTAATAATAGAAGTGTCTTTATCTATAAACAACAGTTTTGAATGGCGCGAAGTAGTAACTGATGGAAAGTGGGAACCTGCAAAAGGTGAAAATGTAGTAGATATGGGTATCAGAGGTTTAATACCTACTGTGAAATACTAAAAATCGCATTTTAAATCTATTCAGAAGATTTTAGAGTTACCATAATTTTATCAATACGCTGTCCATCTTTGTCTATTACTTCCAACTCATAATTATCTAAAGTAATTTTAACTCCAACTTTAGGCATTTCGTTTGTATGTTCAATAAATATTCCTGAAATAGTTGAAAAGCGTTTGTGGGTTTCATCTGAAAAGGTTAAATCAAAATATTTTTCAAATTCAGAAAGTGGATACTGCCCATCTACATACCAACTGTTTTCATCTCTTTTTACAATTTCATATTCTTCTTGATAATTTTCTGATGCCTCTCCTACCAAAGCATCCATTATGTCATCCATCGTAACCATGCCTAAAACAGTCCCATACTCATTAATAATGATACCATAATGCAAACGTTGATTTTTGAAGGTTTCTAGCACTTTATAGGCTGAAGTGTTTTCGTAAAAATAAATGGGTTCGATCAAAAAATCTTTTATATCAAAATTCTCATCTCCATCTTTAGATATCAAATCTTTGACTAATACGATACCGGATATGTCATCAAGATTTTGAGATTTTGATACAGGATATGCTGAATGCTTTTCCTCTTTAATTTTGTTTTTTATGGTATTCCACGATTCATCTAGTGTAAAAAAAACAAGATCACTTCTGTGAGTAAAAAGTGATTTTACTTTTTTGTCACCTAATTCAAAAACACGATTTACGATACTGTATTCTATATCTTGAATTTCGCCTCCTTGTGCACTTTCTTTCACCATAGATTTTATTTCCTCCTCCGACACCGCATTCTCAATATTGCTTTTTATACCTAAAACTTTCAACAACAGATTATTTGAAAATGTCAATAACCAAACAAAAGGAGACGTTATTTTAGATAAAATATTCATCGGCTTAGCCATTAAAGTGATA
>JBIKJU010000124.1:0-6228 GCA_044360745.1 Chitinophagales bacterium | reverse complement strand
AGAACCTATTTATCTCAAATTTCAAGAGAAGATACTCCGTATTTGTACATAGATTTTAAGGCTATAAATAAACTTGAACGAAATTGGGAATGCGAGATTGTTTTTAATTGGTATAATACTTCAGGTCTTCTAAAAGCAAGAATAGAACGTATAAGATCAATAAAAACTAAAAGTGAAGAGCCAGAAATCAGATTTACTGAAGGATGGGGCAATGATATACCTGGCACATGGAGAGATAGCAATTATAGACTTGAGGTCGTCTTTATGGATACGATAATTGCAGTTCTTCATTTACCTACTGGAGATATAGATATAGAAGGAGATGTAGAACATTCTGAGATTCCGCATATGGCTAACCCCATTGAAGAACCAGAGGCTGCATCTCTAACACTTGATGCCTTGCTCAAAAAATTTGATAGCCTTGTAGGACTAGAGAATTTGAGAACAGAGATTTATGACCATCTTAAGTACATCCAATTTTTAAAACTTAGAAAAGAAAAAGGTTTTGAAGATGATGAGAGGATAAACATACATTCAGTTTTTACAGGAAATCCTGGTACAGGAAAAACAACTGTTGTGAAATTGTTGGGAGGAATCTACAAATCGATGGGATTACTTTCTAAAGGCCATGTTAAAGAAGTAGATAGATCTCACCTCATAGGAGAATATATAGGCCAAACTGCCCCAAAAGTCAAAAAAGCAATAGAAGAGGCTCGAGGGGGCATACTCTTTATAGATGAAGCTTATGCTTTAGCGAGAGAAGGAGATGATAGCAAAGATTTTGGGAAAGAAGCACTAGAAGTACTAATCAAAGAAATGAGTGATGGAGAACCAGATTTAGCCATCATGGTAGCAGGTTATCCTAAAGAAATGGATGTTTTCTTAAAGTCAAATCCTGGCATAAAGTCAAGGTTTGGAAACTATTTTCATTTAGAAGATTATACCCCAGAGGAGCTTCTAGAAATAGTGGAAAGAAGTGCAAAAAACAAAAATGTAAACTTTGAAAAAGATACCTTAGATTACATTTACGAACAGTTAGTAGAAGGATTTAGAACAAGAGATAGATCGTTTGGAAATGCACGATATGCTATCAGTTTACTCAATGAAGCTAAAATGAACATGGGGCTTCGATTAATGAAATCTGAAAATGCAAATTCTCTTACCGAACTAGAGCTTTCTACCATAAAGCTAGAAGATGCTCAAAAAATCTTTGATTCGAAAAGTAAAAAAAGGTTTAGCCTACAAATTAATGAGAAACTTCTCAATAGCTCACTAGATGAGTTAAACAAACTTGAAGGCATAAACAATGTGAAAAATGAAATCAATGAGTTAGTAAAACTCGTAAGATTTTATAACGAAACAAACAAAGATGTACACAATAAATTTTCTCTTCACACAGTTTTTTTAGGCAATCCTGGAACGGGTAAAACTACTGTGGCACGTATATTTGGGAAGCTCTTTAAATCACTAGGTCTGCTCGAAAGAGGACATATGGTAGAGCTCGATAAACAAGGATTGGTAGCAGGATTTACTGGGCAGACGGCTATTAAAACTCAAGAAAGAATAGAAGAAGCTAAAGGAGGAGTATTATTTATAGATGAGGCCTATAGCCTGATGGATGGAGGCTTTGGCAATGAGGCCATAGAGATAATTTTAAAAAGAATGGAAGATATGAGAGGTGAGCTAGCAGTGATTGTAGCTGGATACACCGAACCAATGAAACGATTTCTAGAATCAAATCCTGGACTCAAATCTAGATTTGATAGAACATATCTTTTTGATGACTATAATGCGCATGAACTTTATGCCATTGGCCTCAATATGTTTAAACTAGAGAAAGTATTTCTAAATAATGATGCTGATACATTTTTTAGAAATTTAGTAAAATCAATGTACGAAAGCCGCGATAAAAATTTCGGAAATGGAAGAGTGATAAGGAAATTGGTAGGAGATATCATTCAAAAACAGCATCTTCGACTAGCATCTATATCAAAAGAACATAGAACTGAAGATATGGTAAATAAAATCATTCTAGAAGATATACAACAAGTATCAACCGAAGACTTAAGTAAACGCAAAGGCTTAGGATTTAAACAACAATAACTAACGCTATATGTCAAACAGAGAAGCCCTGAGTATTTTAGATATGTTTAAGATTGGGATAGGACCCTCAAGCTCTCATACATTAGGGCCTTGGAAAGCCTCACACCATTTTTTAATCCATAATCCTTTTGTAGAGCAAGCTACTCGCATTAATATTTTGCTTTATGGCTCATTAGCCAAAACTGGTAAAGGACATGGCACAGACATAGCTGTGCAAATGGGATTGACAGGCGAATTGGCCGAAGATTTTGATTCTAGTACGCTTCATCCAAAGTTAAACAGTATAAAAGAAACTAAATCTTTATTTCTCAACTACAGCAAACAAATTGCATTTGACCCTGAAAAGGATATTGTATTTTTAAAAAAAGAAAGTCTCCCCTATCATCCCAATGCCCTAAAGTTCATCCTCTTTAAAGACGAAAAGGAATTGACCTCTGCCATATATTATAGCATAGGCGGTGGCTTCATTGTAAAAGATGGGGAATCTAGTACAAATCAAAGTAAAGCTATCATCACTAATTTCTACAACCATGATTCTGATGAACTACTCCAAAATTGTATGCGCTCTGGCAATAACATATCTGACATAGTTCTAGAAAACGAAAAAGCATGGCGAACATCAACCGAAACTGAAGAAAAGGTAAAGCATATTTGGGAAGTCATGGAAGATTGCATCTACTTAGGATGCCAAACCAAAGGCATACTCCCTGGTGGACTTCATGTGCAAAGAAGAGCAGAAAATATGCACTCCAACTTACTCAAAAACTACACTTATAACTCCAAAGAGGAATGGAAAAATACGATGAGAAAAAGTGGCGATTCGTTTCCGAAAATTTTGAATTGGGTAAGCTGTTATGCATTGGCGGTAAATGAAGAAAATGCCTCATTTGGCAGAGTAGTCACTGCGCCCACCAATGGAGCTGCTGGTGTGATACCTGCCGTACTGATGTATCAACAACTTTTCACAGATAGCAAGAAAGAGGATATCATTAGATTTCTAGCTACTGCGGCACAAATAGGAATGCTTTTTAAGAATGGAGCTACTATATCCGCAGCTATGGGAGGATGTCAAGCTGAAATTGGGGTATCATCGGCTATGGCAGCAGCAGGGCTCACTGAATGCTTGGGAGGCTCACCAGAGCAGTGTCTTCAAGCCGCAGAAATAGCGATGGAACATCATTTGGGGCTCACCTGCGACCCTATAGGGGGGCTAGTTCAGATACCCTGCATAGAGCGCAACACTATGGGAGCTATAAAAGCCATCACCGCTTCTAACCTAGCACTCCAAAGCGATTCTCAACAAGCTAAAGTATCGCTAGATGCGGTGATAAAAACGATGTGGGAAACAGCCCAAGATATGAATATGAAATATAAAGAAACAGCAGATGGTGGATTAGCTACTAATATACCATTATCATTGCCGGAGTGTTAATAATAGAATATGTGCTTTCATGCAAGTAGCTTTAAAACAGCTGAGGAACTCGAAAAAAGGTTTAAAGTCTCCTTTAAAAAGAGGTCTGATTACATGCCAAAATTGGAAGTGAATGGCTTTAACTTTCCTGCTCTGCCGGTGATTACTAATAAAGAAGAAAATGAAATACAGATAGCTACATGGGGTTTAATTCCATATTGGGCTAAAGATAGAACAATACAAAAAAGCACCCTAAATGCTAAAATCGAAAGCTTAGGTGAAAAAGCCTCTTTCAAACATCATGCACATCAACGATGCTTGATTTTAGTAGAAGGATTTTACGAATGGCAATGGTTAGATACTGCTGGTAAAAGAAAAATAAAACACAAAATAGCACTCGATAATAGTGATGCTTTTGCAATAGCTGGTATTTTTAACGACTGGATAGAACCAGAAACAGGAGAACTAATTAAAACTATAGCTATGATCACTTGCGAAGCAAATGATTTTATGCGCGTGATACACAATTCTAAAATGCGCATGCCATTGATGCTGACCGAAACAAACGAAAGCCAATGGCTAAATAATAAAGAACTCATACATAATAAAGTCACACTAATTGCTAATCAGTGTGATGGTCCACCAAGTTTTCAACAAACGTTGTTTTAGTAGGATGTGTTTGAGAGCCTTTTTTAGGCTAAAATATATGTAAGTGTTATTAATATTAGAACTCATCAGTCGCTCTGCTTTGCCGAGTGACCTATCTATGCTTAGCCACAAAAGTACTTGTCTCTATAATTAATGAAGCATAATATTTTTCGCAAAGCCTAGAGGAAATATATTCTTAACTTGGCATAGCCGAGCGATTGGTGAGGTGACGTGCTTCTATTGATAATTTTGTGTATAATTGAAGTGCGGTTCTTCGTATCGAGTGTAGTTCTAAAAAGCTCGCCCGAACGCAAATCCTGAAAACGTAATCGACAATGGCAATACCCGAAACAGACAGACAATTTACAATGACAGAAAAAACGCTCATCAAAAATATAAGCATCGTAAACGAGGGGCAAATAATCATTGCAGACCTTCTTATAAATAATGGTCAAATTCATAGCATCGGACAACAGATTAATGACAATAACGCAAAAGTAATTGACGGAACAGGCAAGTATTTATTTCCTGGAATTATTGACGGACAAGTTCATTTTCGTGAGCCAGGACTAACCCATAAAGGAGACTTGTATACAGAAAGCAAAGCAGCAATTGCAGGCGGGATTACTTCTTTTATTGATATGCCAAATACATTTCCGAATGTATTAACCATTGACATCTTAAATGAAAAATATCAATTAGCTTCGGAAAAGTCACTAGCCAATTTTGGCTTTTTTTTAGGTGTGAATGGCGACAATCTTGATTACGTAATCAATCTCGACACATCCAAATTGTTAGGCGTTTCTGATGACGGACTTTACTTTACGAAAAAAGGGAATTTACTTGCCGATAATCCAGAAATAATGGAAAAGCTATTTGCCAACTGCACATCCATTATTGCCATCCATTCTGAAAAAGAACAAATAGTTGAAGAGAATGAAAATATATATCGTGAAAAATATGGCGACAATGTGCCAATTGAATTTCATCCCATTATTAGAAGCGAAAAAGCGTGTTACGAAGCCACCAAAAGAGCTATTGAAATAGCCAATAAGCATCAGGCACGGCTTCACATTCTGCACTTGACCACAGAAGCCGAAACACACCTTTTTAGAAATGACATTCCTTTAAAAGAGAAAAATATAACCACCGAAGTATCGGTTCATCACTTGTGGTTTTCAGACATAGACTATAAGCGTTTGGGAACGTTGATAAAATGGAACCCTGCAATAAAAACTGAAAAAGATAAAATAGGGCTTTTAAAAGCTTTGTTAGACGATAGAATAGACATTGTAACTACAGACCACGCACCGCATACATTGGACGAAAAACAAAAGTCCTATTTTCAGTCCATGTCGGGTGCTCCAATCATTCAGCATTCAGTAAACATTATGCTTGAGTTTTACAAACAAGGACTGATATCGTTAGAGAAAATTACAGAAAAGATGTGTCACAATCCAGCAACACTATACAGCATTGAAAAACGAGGTTTCATTCGAGAGGGTTACTTTGCAGACCTCACTATTGTTGACCTAAACACCAGCTGGACAGTGGATAAGAATACTATTTTATCTAAATGCGGTTGGTCACCATTAGAAGGAACAACCTTTCAAACCAAAGTGACCTATACGTTTGTGAATGGGAATTTGATTTATGAAAATGGAAAATTTGATGAGACTAAAAGAGGACAAGCATTACAAATTTCAACTTAAAATATGAAAACAATTTTTATTACTGGTAACGGAACAGATATTGGCAAGACAATAATTTCAGCAATTATTACCGAGCATTTGGCAGCAGATTATTGGAAACCCGTTCAATCGGGAGAACTTGATAATACTGATACCATGAAAGTAATACGGTTGGTTTCTAATTCTAAAACCGTTTTTCATACAGAATGTTTTAAACTAATACAACCCTTATCGCCTCATGCGTCAGCAGAAATTGACGGAATACAAATCCAATTGGAAGATTTCAAATTACCAATTACCAGTAACCATTTAGTAATTGAGGGTGCAGGTGGCTTAATGGTTCCGCTAAATAATAAAATACTTATTGCAGACTTG
>JBIKJU010000144.1:0-5622 GCA_044360745.1 Chitinophagales bacterium | reverse complement strand
TAATCTTGTTACAGTTTTTGCAGGTGTTGATAGATAGGCGGTAAATACAGCTCGTCAATTCACACTTCCTTATCCTCCATCGTCACCTTGTATGGCACTCTTTAAAGATGGCGAATTGGTTCACTTTATAGAGCGTCATCAAATAGAAGGCAACAATGCTCAAACTATAGCTGAGCATCTTAAAAAAGTTTTTGATCATTTTTGTTAGTTAATATAATTTTATAATGTCACATTTTCATTCTTTAAAAGTAGCCAACGTAAATAGAGAAACAGCTGATGCAGTGTCGGTATCTTTCGAAATTCCGGCTGAATTACAATCTAAGTTTTCATACCTACCTGGGCAGTATATAACAATCCGATTTCATGTAAATGGTGAGCAAATCAATCGTTCATATTCATTTTGTAGTAGCCCTGTTGCAAACGAATTGCCCACTATAGCTGTAAAGTCGGTAGAAGGGGGTAGAGCTTCAAACTATGTGAATAGTGTACTTAAAGCAGGCGATAGTTTAGAGGTTATGGAGCCAATGGGAAATTTTCATAGTCCTATTTCTTCAGAAAATAGCAGCCATTATATATTATTTGGTGGTGGCTCTGGTATCACTCCTGTGTTTTCAATTTTAAAATCAGTGCTATTAAAAGAACCTAAAAGCAACGTGACTCTTTTTTATGGCAATCGCGATTTAGAAAGCATTATCTTTAAAAGTCAATTAGATGAGCTACAAAAAATCAACACAGACCGATTGAAAATCGTCCATATACTTGATAAATCTCAGTCAGGATGGGATGGCTATACAGGCTTCATTGTAGAAGATATCGCTTTGCGTCTGTTGAAAGAGAATACTGACATGAATTTTTCAAACGCTAAGTTTTTTATCTGCGGTCCTACACCAATGATGAAAGCAGTTGAAAACACCCTCAATAGTTTGTCGGTAAGAAAGGATCAAGTTTATATAGAATATTTCACGGCTAAGTCTGATGAAGACAGAGTGTCTGCAAATGTAGGAGCTGCTGTAGAAGACGAAACACCTTTTACGGGTAAGACGAAAGTGAAAATGATTTATGATGGTAATGAAGTAGAGTTTGAGGTGGCAGAAAGTGAGACAGTACTTCATGCTGCCCTTGATGCTGGTTTTGATCCTCCTTATTCTTGCATGGTAGCGGCATGTTGCACATGCAGAGCAAAATTAGTAGCAGGCAAAGTAGAGATGGACGATAGAGAATCCTTGACAGATGCAGAAATAGCTAAAGGGTATGTGCTTACTTGTCAAGCGCACCCGAAAAGTAATGGAATTATTCTTAACTTTGATATATAAAATCAAACATCTATGAGCAATAAAAGATTAGTAAAAGGCGAAAAAAAACTTTTTGGAGTATGTAGTGGATTGGCTAATTATTTTGAATTAGACCCCACGGTTATTCGAATTGCATTTTTATTGATGTTTTTTGGCTTGGGTACAGGATTGCTTGTCTATATCATTTTAGCATTGGTAATGCCATCCGAATAATTTTATTTATTTTTATACATATCTAATTCAAAGTTTTTCTAAGCTTATAAAAACAACGTTATGAGAAAAAGTATTTTTCTATTCTTTTTTACATTGACATCATTCATGTTAAATGCACAATGTGTTATTGACACCACTGTTTTTGTTGGTAGAAAATACTCTTTTCCCGACACTATGCCCTGCGCTATTAATGGGCAACTTTATGATACCACTGTGCAAGTAAAACTCCCAAGGAATGTTACAGCCAACGAATTTTTTCCATCTTATCCCGCTATCCCTATTCGTGTTGATTCTGTATTGATTGATAGCATTACTAATTTACCTGATAGTTTAGAATGGTCACTCAACCCTTCAAGCAGGAAAATATATGCACCTGGATATGCTTGCTTTGGAGTATATGGAAAAACATCGGCTGATACTGGTACTTATAATGTAGGTGTATGGGGAACTATTTGGTTTAATATTCTCAATAAAGATACCTTCCAAAAAGGAGACTTCGCTGCTGTTTTCCCTGTTCGTATAAAAGTAATAAACCAAGGAGATGATTGCTATGGAAGTAGAACAATTGGAGTAGGGATAGAGACGCTTGAGGATGATTTCGCCACAGTATATCCCAATCCATTTGATAGTGAAATTAGTATTGATATGAAAAGCGAAACGAGTGCAGACTTATTATTGACAGACGCTTTAGGTAAAGTCATATACAAAACATCATTCAAGGATAAATCGTTTAAAATCTCAACTGATAATTTCCCCCTCGGTTATTATGTTTTGACACTTAAGACATTGAATAGTACCTATTCTAAAAGTATAGTTAAAGCGAAGTAATGATGACAAAGCTTTTAAAAAGTTTAAGCTTATTTTTTTGTCTCCTTAATTTATCATCTACCCTTTTTGCTCAAAATATTGGCGGTGTTATTAATCAATATGATAAAGTAAGTATAATTGATTATTGTACTAATTCGGTCACTATATCTAACACAAGTTTTTTCAATGTAGGAGATGAAGTCCTCCTCATACAAATGAAAGGCGCTAATGTCTTTACGAATAACGATCCCCTTTATGGACAAATTTTTGATTATAACGGAGCTGGTAATTATGAGATTCAAAAAATAAAATCAATATCTGCTAATCAGCTCTTTTTTGATTATAACATTGAGAGATTTTATGATGCCAATGGGAGTTTACAATTGGTGAATATTCCTACATATATTTCTGCCACTGTTTCCACACCTCTTACTTGTAAAAAATGGGATGGAAATACAGGTGGAGTTTTGATATTGAAGGCTGATACATTGATATTAAACGACTCAATTACTGTATCTGGAAAAGGATTTCTCGGGGCACCTTTATTTAATGAAACGAGCTGTTTTAATAATGGAAATGGAGGAGCTACTACCTATAGATGTGCAGCAGGTGGGAATTGTGGCGCAATAAAAGGAGAGGGAGCTACGAACATGCCATTTTTACTAGGCAGAGGAGCTAATGCCAACGGAGGTGGAGGCGGCAATGACCACAATACTGGAGGCGGTGGAGGTGGTAGTTTTGGAAAGGGCGGAAATGGCGGACAGCGATTAAATGTATCTAATACTTCATGCCCAGGCCTTGCACCTGGAGAGGGAGGATGGCCGATGATTTACTCATTATCATTCAACCGATTATTTATGGGAGGAGCTGGCGGAGCCGGTGATCAAAACAACAACGAAGGTACTGCTGGTGCTGATGGTGGAGGAATAGTTATTTTAGAAGTAAAACAATTGAATGCAAATTTTAGAAGGATTTGTGCAAATGGCAATTCTTTACCGACAGACGCAGGATCAGATGGAGCTGGAGGTGCTGGTGCTGCAGGTGTAGTACTCGTAAATTCGGATGTAGTTTTGGGTAGCCCTGTTATAGAGCTTAGAGGAGGTAGAGGTGGAAATGTAAATAATTCGGGAATAGTTAACTTTTGTTTTGGTCCAGGTGGTGGAGGTGGTGGAGGTGCGTATCTGGTAAATAATGCTGCTATATCTCAAAATTCTAATGTCAATAGCCAAGGTGGACAAAGTGGTGCACAAACATTTGGTGGCAACCCTCCTGCATGCCCATTGGGAACAGTAAACTCAGCAGAACCAGGTGCTAATGGAGGCGTAGTTGATAATTTTAATATTTATAGGTCTAGGATACCATTTAGGCCCATTCAGATTGTTTCTAAATCAAATGATACTACAGTGTGCAAAGGTCAAACGGTCTTGCACTCATTAGTTGCTGATGCTTCTACACCTCTTTCATATCAATGGAATGACGGAACTCAGGGAAATCAAAATCTTATAACCGCAAATATAACTCAGCAATCTTTGCTGACAGTAGCAGACACAAATGGATGTCAATTAGTTTCTACTTTTTCTATTTCAGTTCCACAGATTAATGCACTTATAACAGCCAATCCAGACTCCCCTATAGTTTTAGGACAATCTGTGCAACTCAATACCAACTCAGGATTTAGTTATCAATGGTCGCCAGCGGGCACCTTATCTTCTTCTTCTATCCAAAATCCAATAGCCACTCCTAATGTGTCCACTCGGTATTGTGTGATAATTACTGATGTTTTTAACTGTGTAGACTCTACATGTAAACAAATAGAACTTTTTACTCCAGAGATTAAAATTCCGACTGCCTTTACACCAAACAATGATAATGTAAATGATGTGTTTAAAGTAGTACAAGCAGACAAGACCATTATCTTAAATGTTCGTATTTATAATCGCTGGGGCGAAATGGTGCATGAGTCTGATAATAATACAGGCTGGGATGGCAAATACAAAGGCCAACAACAGCCTGCCCATACCTATGTGTGTAATGTAACCTACTCGAGTGTTTTAAATACTCAAAAGACACTACAAAAAGTACAAAGTTTTAGCTTGTTGAAGTAGGCCTGAAAACTTATTTTGGCACCACTATTTTTGAGTAATGCGTTCCATACCCTACAAATGAGCCAATCCCTCCCTCTATGGTAGATAAAACCCGAACTTGATTGGCAAGTGGGTTTCCACTACCATCGTTTTCAAGCGTTCTGAAAAAATTGTAGGTTTTTGCATCTATCGAAGCCCATTTGAGTTCTACAGTATCGCCCTTCCAAAAATAACCATAGGTTTCTCTGCTATCACCTTCACCACCTTCTCTTTGTTGTCCTCTTTCTAGAGGTAGGTCTATCGTCAATCCTAAAAATAGTTTGTCATCATATACAGATTGTGACAGGGGAGGGAAGAAAGGCTGTTTATTTCGTTTTGTCCAATAGCGTATAAAATTGCCTGTGGTATTTGGTACTGTGAAGTTTACAATTACATTCACGAGTGTATCGTTTGCAGGGCTCGCATGAGGTCTTATAGATAAGAAGTTTATTGGCCTTACTTTGGGAATGGTAGTGGTGCCAGTGATAGTAGTAGCACCAGACTTTATGAGTAGTGCGTATTCATGCTCTTCTTTTCCTACAAAGGTGGCTGTTCCGTTGAGTAGATAATTGACAATGTCTGGCACAGCATAGATACACACGTTTGGCACGGCATTACTGTCAAATGCTAAGATGCCAAGGTTTCTAAGTACTACTGCTTTTACAGAATCAGGAAAGGGGAGGTCTTGTAGGCAATATTCTACGAGTTGGGTACTATCGCCATTGGTTAAATCTTTGACCCATACAGTAGCATTTCTAACAAAAAAACTGCCTATATCATTAATGTTTAAATCGCCAAAAACTTTTGACGTTCGGGTTAATGTAAGTATAGGTGGCAATCCATTTTCTATACTGCCATCCACTACCAGTTTGATAGAAGGGTCAGGTAGGTCTCCTTGTATTTCTTTAGTACAAGAGGTATTTATCAAAAGTGCTATGATTGAAATAAAAAAAAGATAAAAGATGTTTTTCATGGCATTATATTTTGAAATTCCAAGTGAGTGAAGGTAGAATAGGGAAAAGCGATGATTGCTTCAACGAAATTCGTTGTTTTCCTTGATTAGGATCTCCTTTTACATCTATATAAACGAAATAAGGATTTTGTCGATTGTATACATTGTATATTGAAAATGAAATTTCATATTCCCATTTTTTCTTTTTCACGATATAGCTCACACCTATGTCTGC
>JBIKJU010000001.1:0-51887 GCA_044360745.1 Chitinophagales bacterium | reverse complement strand
TTTAGTGACCGCACCTGTGATAGTTGAAACTATTAATGCCGATAAAAACGACAAAGAAGAAGTTTTTGGGAAAAGCGATATGTCGCCTCACAATGTGGTGATTTATTATAGAAATGCAGCAGATTTTGAAAATGGAATATTTGGAAAACTCGATGCTTTTCATGCAGCAGCTGTGCCAGATAAGAAATTGACTAATCGGTCTGTATTTATAGACAATAACAACAAGCTTATAGTCATCAAGCCGTTTATGAATAAGGATGATGCTTTGGCTTATATAGCAAAAGTTAAAACTGATGTAAAAAAAGCAACAGGCTTAGATGCAGAGAAAATATATATTTTCGCTATTAATACACTTAACTACTCTACACTCATAACAAATAAGCGAATAGGTAATTATTTGAATTTCTACGAAGAGAATTATAAGTAAGTAACCAGCTGATTCTCTCTGTTTTGCGCTGTAATTGTCATCTGCACAAGAAAATTAGATAGTTATCATTCATATTTAGTATATTTTGATTAAGAGTTGGTTGTTTGGATGTCATCTAGCTTATTGCTGAAAATAAAATGATCATGTATAGTCATAATTTTTACAATTAGAAATTGCTAAACAACATCTAATTGTAAAAATATGTTAAAATATAGCAAACCGAACAAAACATTTTATTTTTTAATATGTTTACTAAATTGAGATAATTTTGTCTCTTAAAACAAACAAATTTTATATGGAAACACAAATTGCAAATGATAATTATGTAGCATTTACATTTTTTATCGGAACTATGGCCATGATGGCCGCATCTGTTTTTTTCTTCTTTGAAGTAAGCAACACGTCCAAAAAGTGGCGTACTTCAGTTCTTGTTTCAGCAATTATTACGTTTATAGCTGCTGTTCACTATTATTATATGCGAGGTTATAACCTCGAGACGGGACAATCTCCCACTTTTTTTAGATACGTAGATTGGTTGTTAACTGTGCCTTTGATGTGCGTAGAGTTTTACCTAATCACTCAAAAATCAGGCGCAAAAATTTCATTGTTGGTGAAGCTAATAGCAGCATCTGTGTTTATGCTTGTAACAGGTTATATCGGAGAGGCTATTTATCCACTAGAGGTGCAAAGTTGGATATGGGGAGCGATAAGTGGTTTGGCTTACTTTTACATAGTATATCTTGTATGGTTTGGAGAAGTAGCAAAGCTAGCTCAGTCTGGTAGTATTGCGGTTCAAAAGGCAAACAAATCATTAGGTTGGTTTATATTGGTTGGCTGGGCAATATATCCACTTGGTTACATATTAGGTACTAAGGGTGGATTTATGGGTATCCAAATTGTGGCTGACCAAGCTGCAGCATCACATGCTATGGATATTGTTTACAACATTGGAGATGCTGTAAATAAAATAGGATTTGGACTAGTAATATACATACTTAGCCGCAATGATGAGTAAGCTAAAGAATACTTAAATTTATATTAATAGAAAAAGGCTGTATCATTAAACGATATAGCCTTTTTTGTTTTTCACTTCTGTTAGACATAATACAAGGTTAAGTTTATATACTGACACTCCCAACAATCAACCCTATTAAATAAAAATATATTTTAAACTTTAAGGTTTAAAGCTCCACGTTTTATGTTATTAATAACAGGTTCAGCTATGCAATTACACCGAAGGTGTCAAAAACAATGAGTTTATAGACTTATGTTCATGAGCATTTCGGATGCTAGTAGCGAAAAGTTCTGATACTGACAATTGCTTGATTTTGGAGCTACTTTTAGTTAGTGGTAGGGTGTTTGCTACTATGAGTTCTAATATCTGAGATTTTTCAATGTTTTCATAAGCATTGCCAGATAAAACAGGATGCGTAATCATGGCTCTTACAGATTTTGCGCCTTTATTCATTAGCAAATCAGCAGCGCTACACAGTGTACCTCCTGTATCTATCATATCATCTACTATCACTACATTTTTGCCTTCTACAGAACCAATAAGTGTCATCTCTGCTACTTCATTTGCTCTTTTTCTGTATTTATCACAGATTACCATATCTGCACCAAAGTATTGAGCGTAAATTCTAGCTCTTTTTACACTGCCTACATCGGGAGATGCAAAACAGAGATTATCCCAATTTGAGTTTTCAATAAACGGAATAAAAATAGCAGAGCTATTAAGGTGATCTACCGGTATGTCAAAAAAACCTTGTATCTGACCAGCATGCAAGTCCATAGTCATCACACGGTTTACGCCTGCAGCAGTCAATAAATTAGCAACCAATTTTGCTGCTATGGCTACTCTAGGTCGGTCTTTTCGGTCTTGGCGGGCATATCCAAAGTAGGGAATCACAGCAGTGATGTAATCTGCGGAGGCTCTTTTGGCAGCGTCTACAATCATCAATAGCTCCATAAGGTTGTCGGCAGGAGCGTTGGTGTTTTGAATGATAAAAACATATGAACCACGTACCGACTCTTGGATTTCGGGCTGCATCTCTCCATCACTAAATCGCAATAGCTGCATTTTGGTAAGATCTTGTCCATAATGTTTTGCAATACTTTCGCCTAGGTATGTAGAATTGCTGCCTACGAGGAGTCTTACTTCCGGTGATAACATAATATGTAATAAATTAATTGGTGAGATTTATTCCTCAAAAGTAAATATAAGTTGTCAAAAATTTAAAGATGTGGATAGATGGTGTAAATTTTTAATCTAAGGTACCACTATTGTAGAACTAGACTGTGTATGTGCACTAAAGTATCCCAGCACATCTCCACTAATGTTGGATACTGGATTGGCAGGAGCTGCGGATTGAGCCCCTGTGTTATTTTGAAGTGATGAAAAGTAGTTGTATGCATTTTCGTCTATACTATTCATCGTTACTTTTACGATATCTCCAGAGTTAAACTTTAAGGGTGAAATAAATCGTAACGCTTTTTTCTTCCCATCAGTTAGCCGATCTGAGGTAACATCAAAAGTGACCACCCGAAATCCATTGAGTATAACATCTCCTTTATAGAAATTAATCACTCCTCCCGGATCTCTAAACTCCGCAATAGTAACTTGATTTCTCCCAGATGGACTAAGGGAAGTATATGCAGTATCTATTGCTACGTTTAAGCCAGCTGTGGATTGAGAGGTGTATAGACTACCCTCTACCCATACTGATAGTTTATAGTTTTTGCCAGCAATTGTAGATAACCCATTTTTTGTGTACACTCCTTTTAACAAAGGACTGAGCGTGTCAGCTATACCATCATGCTCTATCACAACAATGGCATTTTCTACACCATCAAAAAACAAGGTGTCTTTATAGTCTGTAGTTTTTGAAATAAAAACAGCAGCAGGGTCGCCACTATCACTTATATTTCCTTCTATTACTAGTTTCCCAGCCTTGTTGTTTAATGGCAGATCTACTACTTCTTGACATGCTGTCATGATGATGGCAATTATGCTAAGAAGTAAAATTCTAAATTCTGTATTCGTACTCATATTATTTCTTTTTCTTGATGATTTCTGGTGCTGTAAATTTGAAATTGTAAGTCAAAGATGGCACTATTCTAAATAAATACGTTTTCACTATCTCTACTTTTCTTGGGTCTTGTTCACTTGGTTGAAACGAAAAACTAAATGGATTTTTTTGAGCATAAAGATTGTAAACTGAAAAGTTTATGCCGTGCTCAAAGTTTTTCTTTGTTTTAAAGTCATAGTTTAATCCAATATCTAATCTATTATAGGCAGGAGTTCGATAGCCATTTCTTTCGGTATAATAGTTTAGAATATTACCGTTTACTACATATTTTCCACTTGGGAATGTCACTGCATCGCCTGTATAATAAATAAAAGATGTAGAAATACTTAATCTAGGTATTATTTGATAAATTAGAACTACCGATAAGTCGTGAGTCCTATCTTGTCTTGCTGGGAAGTATCTTCCATTTTCAATGTCATCAAAAGTGCGTTCTGTTTTTGAAAGGGTATAACTAATCCAACCAGTTAGTTTTCCTGTTTTTTTGCGTAAATAAAATTCCGCTCCATATGCTCTGCCAGTTCCATATACTAACTGACTTTCTATCGTCTCATTTGCTCTAAGTACTGCACCGTTTCTATAGTCTATCTGATTCCAAAGATGTTTGTAGTAGCCCTCTATGCTAAATTCAAATCGATCTTTCCGAAAATTTAGATAATATCCTAAGGCTACTTGATCTGATATACCTGGCTTAATATTGTTGCTTGTGAGAACCCATACATCAGTCGGGCTTCCAACCTGACTATTAGAGAGTTGATTTACGTTTTGAGTGTTTCTAGAATATGAAGTTTTGAATGAATGATTTGGAAGAAAGTTATAGCTAACAGCTATTCTAGGTTCAAGGTTTACATAGGTTTTTCCAAATTGACCGAATTTGAGATTTATAGAGTCTTTTAACTTACCATCTCCATCAAAGGTATAATTCGTAGTAGGCCCTGTAATAGAAAAAGTAGATAATCTTAAGCCATAATTAACCTCTACTTTTGAAGATGGCTTCCATTCATGCTGGAAGTATAAAGCATTTTCCCATCCATATTTTTTTGATAACGATATTGCGTTTACTCGTGAGGTGTCTCTAGAAGATACATTGCCGGGTTGGATAGTGTGCATGATAGATAGGAAGCCAAACTTGAGTGTATTTTTATTGTCGCGATAGTATTGAAAGTCTTGTTTTACATTGTAGTCTAGAACGTTTGACTTAATATCTATATTGACAGCCAGTGCACTGATACCAATGTTGTAATCAAAGTTAGAAACTATAAGCGATGTGTTAGAGAAAAGCTTTTCAGAAAAAATATGATTCCATCTAAGCGTACCAGTAATATTACCATAATCTATTCCAAAGCTCGTTGATATTCCATTGTTGTTGTTCGTTATTCCAAACTTATCTCTGCCGAAATAACCTGAAATGAATATCCTATCTTTTTTACCAATTCTAAAATTTGCTTTAGCGTTTATATCATAAAAATACAAAGTGCTATTTCTAGCAGGGTTAGATGCTGGTAGCGCTTTTAAAAAAATATCAGCATATGTTCTACGACCTGTGATGATAAATGATCCTTTGTTTTTTACTATTGGCCCTTCAACACTTAGTCTTGATGCTATGATACCTAGTCCTCCTCCAACCACAAAACGTTTGTCGTTGCCTTCTTTCATTTTTATATCTATGGTACTTGATAATCTACCACCATATTCTGCAGGCATATTGCCTTTATAAAGTGTCACATCTTTTATGGCGTCAGTATTGAAGGTAGAGAAAAATCCAAGAAGATGCGAAGCATTATAAACGGGTGCTTCATCCAATAAAATTAAATTTTGATCGGCTCCCCCACCACGCACAAAAATACCCGTACTGCCTTCTCCAGCAGATTTTACTCCGGGGAGAAGCTGTAGTGTTTTTATAATATCTCGCTCACCAAATATGACAGGTATCTTTTCTAATTCCTTCATGTCTAATTTGGTTACCCCCATTTCAGCTTTCTTCAAGTTGTCTTTTTTACCAGCTACTATTTCTACTTGTTTGAGCTCTTTTTGAGATGTAGATAAAGACATATTTAAAACTGTACTTTTATCTAATTGTATTTCTTGCTCCTGATCTACAAATCCTATGTATCTATAAATCAGTATATGCTTGCCTTTGGGTAATGTGAGTGAATAAAACCCGTAGGCATTTGTGACTACACCTACTCCCGGATTGTCCTTTAGTGTCACAGTAGCACCTATTAGTTCTTCGCCATTTGAGCCGTCTTTTACTGCGCCACTTATTGTAAATTTTTCAGTATTGGTGATTTGTGAAAAGGCTTTTATAGAAAAAAGTAAGCTAAGGCAAAAAATATAAAGACGCATATGATGTATTGTGATGGAAGATAAAGCTCAAAGATAAATATTAAACTTACCTAAAATAAAAAAACCTCCCAAGAGGGAGGTTTAAAGTTGCCCGAACAGGATTCGAACCTATACACACTGAACCAAAATCAGTAGTCCTGCCATTAGACGATCGGGCAATGGAGCGCAAATATAAGAACTGCTTTTTATTTACCAAAATTTGTGGCTACTTTAGTAAACTGAAATACATTAAAATACTTTAAAGCATCTAATATCTTTAATGATATTAGCGAATGCCAGGCAACAAAACCCAAGGAAAAGTAAGCAATACACCATTCAAATCTTCGCACTTTATCCTATAATATGAATCTTTATGCCCTAGATGAGGGTATTTGTCTTCAAAAATAATTTCTGTGAATTTTTTAAGTTTATACTCTTGTGGTTTTAAATATTTGTAGTTGGCCATGCCTAAGCGTGTTTCGTCACTTCTTTGAATAAATACCTCTTTATAGTCTTTTAAATCCTCTACAAGTAAATAAACCATCACTTTTTGTCCTTCTCGCTCTACTTCTAAATTAAATGTTCGGTCTTTTGATTTGAAATTATGAACTGTCTCAAAAACTTGTCCTTAGTCTTCTACTATGCTGTCCTTTTTGAGTGTCTGAATCTTACTAACTCGCGAATCTTTGTTTAAAGTATCTTTAGGAGCATGAGTTTTTGGCTTTTGTGCAAAAAGAAAAATAGGAAAGAGTATAAATAGACAAATATATATAGACTTCATGCTTGCAAGTAATCCAATTTTATGCCAAAAATCAAAAAATAGACAAACTCAATATTAAATATGCTTTGAGCTACGGCCTAAAAATGTATTTTAGCACCTCGACAAAAATAAATTTATGCAAAATTTTAATCGTATAAACACCATAGTTGGATTTGGGGTGTTGTTATTTGCTACAGTAGTATATGCTATGACTATGGAATCTAGCGGTAGTTTTTGGGATTGTGGGGAGTTTGTGTCTGGCTGTTGGAAACTTCAAGTCGTACATGCACCTGGAGCACCATTCTTCTTGATGTTGGGGCGTTTGTTTACACTTTTAGCTTTTGGTGATGTCACGAAAGTAGCTATGATGGTCAATTTCATGTCAGCTCTAAGTACTGCGGCATCTATCATGTTTTTATATTGGTCAGTAGTGATGTTGGCTAAAAAAGTGTTTGTAAAAAAAGGAGAAATTCTATCAAGTAGTGAAGCTATAGCTATTATTGGAGCAAGTGTAATTGCCGCAGCAGCAGCTACTTTTTTAGATTCACTTTGGTTTTCGGCTGTAGAGGGAGAGGTTTATGCTTTGTCGCAGTTTTTTATGGCGATTATCGTATGGGCTATTTTGAAATGGGACGAAAGCGAAAGCATTTATGCTGACCGTTGGATTCTGTTTATTGCCTTTATGGTTGGCTTGTCGATTGGTGTTCACTTACTATCCTTACTGGCATTGCCTTTTATAGCAGTAGTCTATTATTTCAAGAAGCATAAGTATAATCACTTAGGCCTTGTTATTGCTGTTGGCTCAGGCTTTCTGATTTTAGGTTTTGCGATGAAATTTGTGATTTCATATACTCAAGCCTTTATGGCGGGTTTTGATAAATTCTTTGTCAATTCATTCGGGCTACCATTTTACAGCGGTGTGTTTATATTCTTTGCGATTCTTATCGCATTACTTTCTTTTGGTATTTATTATTCTCAAAAAACAAATCGCTATTTTCTTAATCTTGGACTTATAGCTGCAGCTTTTGTTTACATAGGTTACTTATCATATGCGATGGTTCCTATCCGTTCGGCTGCAAACACTCCTATAAATATGAATGCCCCTGTTGACCCATTTAGTATTAAATCTTATGTGGATCGTGAGCAGTATGGCGATCGTCCGTTAGTTTATGGACCAGACTATACAGCTACATATGAGGATATCACTGGCACTAAAGAAACTGGAGACAGATTTTACAAAGGGAAAGATAAGTATGAGTTTGCGGGCAAAAAAATTGACTATGATTTTAGAGATGAAGCTTGTATGATTTTTCCTCGACTAGGATTTTGGCAAGAAACATCAAAACATGACGGATACAGGACATGGATACAACCTGGTGCAAAATTGATAGACAGGAAGACAATGGAAACTGTACAATCGTTTGATTATGGTCAACGAGCTCAAGCAAATCAAATAGTGCAACAGCGTAATGCCGAAGAGCCTAATAGATATGTATTGAAGGATAATTTATCAATGAGTGACAATATTTGGTATTTCTTAAAGTATCAAATAGGGTATATGTATTTCCGATATTTCATGTGGAATTTTTCAGGTAGACAAGACGATATACAAGGTACCTATGCTAATGATAATGGTCGATGGATTACGGGAATTTCATTTATCGATAATTCAGGTCTGTTTTTTACACCAGAGTATCCACAGACTGGCTTATCTAAAGAAGCTGAAAACAATAAAGGAAGAAATAAATTTTATATGATTCCTTTCTTGCTTGGATTGATTGGACTAATATTTACACTTTATAGAAATGAAGAAGTCTTTATAAAAATATTGACATTATTTATAGTCACAGGAATTTTCCAAATTATTTATCAAAATGAACCACCTATAGAGCCTAGAGAGCGAGATTATGCATTGGCTGGATCATTCTGGACGTTCTGTTTTTGGATTGGGTTTGGAGTATTAGCGATTTGGGATTTTTTACGCAAAAAAATTGCAGCTGTGCCTGCAGCTGGAGTAGCGCTAGCTTTATCTGTTAGCGCTCCAATACTCATGGGAGCGCAAGGTTGGGATGACCATACTAGACACAATAGAACAACTGCCAAGGATTTAGCTACAAGTTATTTGGAATCTTGTCAGCCTAATGCAATACTCTTTACTATGGGAGATAATGATACTTATCCACTTTGGTATGCTCAAGAAGTAGAGGGTATAAGGACAGATGTGCGTGTTATAAATTTATCATTGTTAGGAGTAGATTGGTATATCAAGCAACTAAAATTTAAATCTAATGATGCGGCTCCAGTAAAAATTTCCTTTACTGATGATCAAATTACAGCTAGCAAGCGTGATGTGGTTAGATATGCACCTGCACCTGGCATTCCTGAAAATACACCTCTTGATTTGAAAAAAGTAATGCAATTTATAGCATCTGAAGACCAGCGAAATAAAGTGAGTTCTGGACAAGGTGAGTTTGATAACTTTTTGCCTACTAAGAATTTTTATTTAGACATTGATAGTACTACTGCTGTCAAAATGAATATGCTATCAAATGAGGATATGGCTCAATTTACACCTCGTATGAATTGGCAAATTGGTAACTCACAGTTACTTAAAAATGACTTAATAACTTTAGATATTGTAGCGAATAATATTGCTGATAGACCGATCTACTTTGCAGTATCGGTTAGTTCAGAGGCTTATTTAGGAATGGATAAATATTTTCAACTAGAAGGTTTGACTTATAGAATAGTACCACGCGAGTCAGGGGCTACAGGCCACTCTAATGCTCCAATTCGTGCCGATTTAGCCTTTAAAAACATGATGACCAAATTTAAATTTGGCGGAGTTGAAAAACATGACAATCTATATTTAGATGAGACTGTATTGAGAATGTTTATGAACATCAGAGGCAATTATGCACGTTTAGCTGAATCGTTTTTAGAAAAACAACAACCTCAAAAAGCAGCAGAAGTTATAGACTATGCCTTGAAAATGATGCCAGATGATAGAGTGCCATTTAACATTTTTGTGTCAGCGTATCCAGAATACTATTTCGCAGCAGGACAAATGGACAAAGGACGAAAATTAGCTGATTACATTTTATTAAAAGCCAAAGATGAACTAGGGTATTGGCAACGTGCGTACAAGAAAGAATTGGAAAGTGCAAAAAGCAGAGGGGATAGAGCATATATTAGTCAATTGCAACAAGGCGGATTTACTCAAAATAGACCTATACAAGAGCAGTTGTATGTATTGCAACAATTAGCTTTTGGTGCTAAAAAATATGATCCTGAGTTTGCAACAAAATTAGAAAATGAGTTTAAAGCTGCTCAACTTTCGTTCACTGAAGGAATGCCTGAAGTACAATAATAGATAACATGAGATTTTGCTTTAAATCTCAAAAATGCAAATATGGAAGACCAGTTGATTTTTGGGCGAAAACCCATAGCGGATGCGATAGATTCGGGAATGCGATTTGAGAAAATATTTTATCAAGCCAACTTGAAATCTGATGAAATAAATGCCATAGTATCTAGCGCCAAGGCTTCAAAAATAGCCTGCCAAGAAGTACCTAAAGAAAAGCTACAAGACATATTGTATAAAAGCAAAGTGAGAGACGCTAATCATCAGGGAATCATGGGATTTATTTCTTTAATAGACTATAAAACTATAGAAGATATTTTAGGTATAGCAGAGTCGAGAAATGAACCAGCTTTGGTAGTGGTGCTTGATGGAATTACTGATGTACATAATTTTGCGGCTATAGCTCGTTCTGCAGAGTGTTTTGGTGCACATGGTATAGTCTTGCAATACGCTAATGCTGCACCAGTAAATGCTGTAGCACTTAAAATATCCGCTGGAGCTTTGACTAAAATTCCTGTATGCAGGGAGCAAAGTTTACTCTCTGCCATAAAAATACTTAGAGCACATGGCCTTAAAATTTATGGTGCAGAATCTACAGAATCTACAACAGTAGAAACGCTTGATCTGAAAGAACCTCTAGCCATAGTAATGGGAGCTGAAGGAGATGGAATAGCCAATGTAGTTAAAAAACATTGCGACAAACTTGTTAGTATTCCTATGAGCGGTAGCACAGACTCTCTCAATGTATCTGTGAGTGCTGGTGTATTTTTGTATGAAATCAATAGACAACGAAAATGAAAACTGACATCAATTCTAAGCAAGACATAGAAGTGTTAGTGAATGAATTTTATAAAGTCGCAGCAAATCATAAAACATTAAGTCGACATTTTGAAGGCTTAGATTGGGAGAGGCATTTACCAAGAATGATTTCGTTTTGGAGTTTTATTGTTTTAGACGAAATGGGCTATAAAAGCAATATGCTAGAGGCTCATTCTCATTTAGATATCAAACCCAATGAGGTAGATGTGTGGTTATCTATTTTTCATCAAACTATTGATGCTTTCTTTGAGGGTGAGCGAGCCGATTTTACTAAACAGCGAGCAACGTCTATAGCTTGGGTAATGAAGTCAAGATTTCAATAGAAGTGTCATTAAAACAATGTCAGATCTAATTCTTTTAGCCTAAATGATTTTCTATGCCATGGACATAATCCAAATTCTTTAATGGCTTTTCTGTGCACTAAAGTGGCATAACCTTTGTTTTTTAACCAATGATATTGAGGGTGTTCTATGTGAAGATTATCCATGTATTCGTCTCGATAAGTTTTGGCTAAGATAGAGGCCGCAGCGATAGATTGGTATAGGGCATCACCCTGAACTATTGTTTTGTGCGCAATATCTTGATAGGGTTTAAATCTGTTGCCATCAATGATTAAAAACTCTGGACGTGCGTTTAGTTTTTCGATAGCAAGATGCATAGCTTTTATAGATGCATTGAGAATATTGATACGATCTATTTCTTCGGCATCTACTTTAGCTACAGCATAAGCTAGAGCATTTTTTTCGATATAGTCGCGAAGCTCGTCTCTATTTTTTTTCGATATTTTTTTAGAGTCATTGAGTAAAGGATGATGAAACGTGTCACCTAAAATCACAGCTGCTGCAAACACCGGACCAGCTAAACAGCCCCTGCCAGCTTCATCACAACCAGCTTCTATTTTTTCGGATTGGTAGGCTCGCCTTAACATTTAGTTAGTTTGAAATGTCACAGGTTTTTTATTGCCTTTGAGGTCTATAAGTTCACCGGTACCATATTGTATATCATTTTTCCAAGTACCAATGAGCTTAGTACCGTCTTTATAAAACAATGTACCTTTGCCATTCATTTTATTATTTAAAAAACTACCTTCAAATCGATCTCCAGAAATATAATAAATTATGCCTAATCCTGATCGAACATTATTTTTGAAATCGCCTACATATTTATCGCCTGCAGGAAACCTCATAGTTCCTATGCCCTCTTTTTTATTGAATCTAAAACTACCTTCATAGACCCTTCCGTCTTTGTAAAAATACGTTCCCATTCCGTGACGTTGGCCATTTTTGTATTCTCCATCATAGCGATCTCCATTTTTGAAAGAATAGACACCTTTGCCATCTAGTAAACCATTTTTAAACGTACCAACATAGATTTCGCCTCTCACATAATGATATTCTCCATTGCCGTTTACTACACCTTGTTCAAACTCTCCTTCATACCAATCTCCACTTGGAAGAGTGATTTTTCCTTCACCATGTTGCTTGCCATCTACCCAATCTCCAGAATATATAGAACCATCTTTTGCATTGTATGTGCCTTTGCCATGCTTTTTACCATAGCGAGTGAATCCTTCATAGAAAGTACTGTCTGTATATTTTTGAGAAACAAAAATCAAGCTATCCGATTGCAAATATCTTGAAGTAGAATCAAGGGATTGAGCAAGAGCCGAAATCGAAAATAAAAAAACTAAAATGAGAGAATAGAAGGTTGTAGACATAAACACGAAAATATAAATAAAGTAGAAATTTGTTTACTATTTCTCCTCTATTCCCATAATATATTTCTTTGCAGTTGCTTCATCGTCTTTAATTAGAGTGCCTTCGCCATCTCTTTTATTGTCTTTAAAGTAGCCTTCATATCTACTTCCATCTGACCAATGAAATACTCCCTTTCCTTCCATTTTACCATTCATAAAATCGCCCTCATAGTAGTCACCATTTGGGAAAATGAAACTCCCTTTGCCTGTTCGTTTGTTGTTTATAAACTCTCCAGCATATTTTGACCCATCAGGGAAATACATGATGCCCAATCCTATTTTCGAATCTTCAGCAAACATTCCTTCGTACACTTTGCCATCCTTGTAGTAGTATTTACCTGGGCCTTTTCTTTTACCGTTTATATATACCCCTTCATATCTTTCGCCATTGTTGAAATAGCAAATTCCTTTTCCGCTGATTTTTCCAAATTCAAATTGCCCCTCGTATTTGTCTCCATTTTTATAAAAGTAAATTCCTTTTCCATGCATTTGGTCGTCTAAAAAATCACCAGCGTATTTGTCTCCACTAGCAAAGTAATAAGTTCCTTTCCCGTTTCGTTTATCGAAGGTCCAGTATCCATCATATCTATCGTCATTTGGGTAAATACAAAGCCCTTTGCTTTCTCGCATGTCATTTTTCCAGTATCCTTCATAGTAGCTAGATTCGGTAATTTTAGCTTTTCCAAATCCATTTCGTTTGCCATCTGCATCGTGCTTACCTTCATATTTTCCATTGATGTAAGATATATTTTGCATTTCATTATTGCTCTGATGGGGCATTTGAGCTATAGCTTTTTGAAGCATAAGGCAACAAACCAATGAAAATACGAAGGCGTTTATCTTAGTTAAGTAGTTTTGCTGTTGCATTGGTATTTCATATTTTACTTTTTATACGTAATATTACCACTAAAGTTATTTTCATTTTTGAACCCTATAAAAAAACTCGCTAAGCAAACGGCTGTATATGGTATTAGTAGCATTGTTGGTAGATTTTTAAATTATCTACTAGTGCCACTGTATACACGTTTTTTTACACCATCAGAGTATGGTGTTATTTCTGAGTTTTATGCTTATTCTGGATTTTTAATGGTTTTGTTGACCTTTGGTATGGAGACGGCAATTTTCCGCTTTGCGAAAAAAGAAAATGCTGCATTAGTAAAGTCAACAGCACTTTCATTTTTATTTTTCTCTTCATTATTTTTTGTTGCACTTATTTCTCTAGCTAGTCCATATATAGCTTCTATGATGCACTACGAAGAAGTATATTATTTCTTTACTTTTTTTGCTTTTATCATTGGTATTGATGCTGTGAGTTCTGTGCCTTTTGCTGTACTTCGATTAGAAGAGCGCCCTTCACGATTTGCTTTTGTAAAACTAGTTGAAATTTTAGTCAATATTGGATTGAATCTACTATTTATTTATGCCAAGTTTAGTTTTGAGAGGGGCGAAAATTCTTTGTTCTCTTTTATTTATAACCCACAAATTGGAGTGGGTTATATTTTTATTGCCAATCTCATTGCATCATTTGTTAAGTTGATTTTATTGAGCGATATTTTTGTTCAAGTAGGAATGATATTCAACAGAAGTTTGATAAAAGAAATGTTGATGTATTCATTGCCATTGGTTGTTATAGGATTTGCGGGCATAGTGAATGAAATGTTGGATAGAAGTGTGATGAAGTTTTTGCTGCCTGGCACACCTACCGATAATTTAGCAACTTTAGGTATTTATAGCGCTTGCTACAAAATTAGTATAGTGATGAGTTTGTTTATTCAAGCTTTCAGATTTGCAGCAGAACCTTTCTTTTTTTCTATTGCATCAAAATCGGATGATAGAAAAGTGTATGCTGATGTAATGGATTGGTTTGTGTGGTTTTGCAGTCTGATTTTTTTAGTAGTGACTATTTTTAAAGAAGAATTTGGTTTGTTTGTAGGTGAGGATTTTAGAGAGGGCTTGTTTATAGTCCCCATATTGCTTTTAGCCAATATCATGTTAGGTATGTATGTTAACTTATCTATTTGGTATAAGCTTACTGACAAAACAAAGCTTGGAGCTGTTGTCGCCATTCTAGGAGCTGTATTAACAGTAATATTACTTTTTATTTTAGTTCCTTTATTTGGTTATGAAGGAGCTGCTTGGGCTACTTTGATTTGCTATAGTTTAATGGCTATGGTTTCTTACTTTCTTGGAAAAAAGTATTTTCCAATACAATATAAAATATCAATTATTACATTCTATATTCTTAGCTGTATTGGCTTTTGGATTGTCAGTATATACACACCTCAATACTTGAGTATAAATACTTATATTTGGAAAGTCGGGCTTAGTCTATTAGCTATCTTTTTTGTATCTATTTTTAAAATTAAACCACTGATTAACGTTTTAAACACCTATGCTAAATCATAAAAAATCAATTTACTTTCTTGCAATCTGTTTTGCCATTTTATCTTCTTGTACAAATCCAGATAGTTATAAGAATGTAGATGTGTCAAAAATAAATTCTGATGTGCAGGTAGTCCCTTTTCACACAGAATTTCATCAACTCAATGCAGCTAATTTCAATGCAGTCAATCCAAAACTTAATAGTAAGTATGGATTTTTTTATTCCGATTTTGTCAATGAAATTATGGGATTTTATGAAGGGAGCAAGGATACGAATGATTTGGTAACGCCTGTGGTCTCTTTTACTCAGAATGATGCTATTAAGGGTTTGTATGATACAGTAGAGAAATATTATCCCAATCTCGAATTTTTAAAAAAGGATTTAGATGATGTGAATAAGCATCTACAATTTTATTTCCCAAACAAAAAACTAACTAAAGCCTATACTATCATTGGTGAATTTAGTTACGGTGCCATGACCTATGATGACAGTACGTTGGTCGTAGGTTTAGATATGTACCTCGGCCCACAATATCCGTTTTATAAAAGTTTTGATATACCCGACTATTTAACTCGAAAATTGAAAAGAGAGTATATAGTGCCAAATTGCGTAGAAGTAATGTATAGTCTTTATTTTGGAGCAAAGTCTGGACCTAGTGCTACACTTATAGAAGCTATGGTAGAGGAAGGAAAAAAGTTATACTTTATGGAGTGTATGATGCCACAAAAAACTGATTCTCTTTTAATTGGCTATACCCAAAGCCAACTCAATTGGTGCAAAGTAAGTGAGAAGCAAATTTGGAAGTTTATGAACGAAAAAGATTTGTTGTACACTACTAATTTGCTTGAGCAAAAACGATACACTTCCGATGGACCAACTACTAATGGCATGCCACCTGAATCTCCGGGGAAAATGGGTGCTTGGGTGGGTTGGCAAATAGTGAGAAAATATATGAGAGACAATTCAGGAAAGATTTCATTGAAAGATTTATTAGAAAAAGCAGATACAAAAACAATCATTTCAAAAGCAAAATATAAACCATAATTTGACTATGACAAAAAGTAAAAAATCTGAGAAATTAGTAAGTAAGTTAGGGCGAATAGTAAACTCCACTTTTGCTTTTTGTATTATGTACATAGCATTGGTGGGCTTTTATTATTTTCTCACAGCACTTATGGGTAAAGTATTTGGGTTTGAAGCTACCGCGTATTACTATGGCGTGAAATTCCATAAAATATATAATCAATGGACGAGATTAAATGTGACATTTATATATGGAGTGGGTACTTTGTTTTTGTTCATAGCAGGAATAGTAAGTACCTATGTTTTTTATAAGTATAAGGAAAAGCAATTTCCATTTTTGATTATGTTTCCCTGGGGCACTGTGATAGCTGGGTCTATGTTTGCCGCACAAGGTTTGATAGTAGTTTTAGGCGAAGGGCAGTATAGTTCTTCATTTTATCAAAATCTTACGGTTGTTTTTGCTTGGTTACAAGTTCCTACAGTGTTTACTTATATTTTGATAACTCCTTTTTTTATTTTAGGATTTTTATTTACTTTTTTCTACGGCAAGCCTTTTGTAACCTTGGCTTATTCCTATTCGAAAGTGATTGATGTAAATCGAAAGAGTAAATTTTTCTTTGAAACAGTCCTTATTCCATATGTTTTGGGATCTGCTATTTGTCTTATATTTACTTTTCCACTTAATGTTTGGATAAATCTAGTCTATATAGGATACATTGGGGTATCAGTTTTATTTTCATTTTATATTATAAGATTTCAATCTGTGAAGCAGGATGAAGTTTTACACTATAAGACTTTGCAAACAGTAAGTATCGTATTGATAGTTATTTTTCTTATTTTAATGCTTATTGGGTTTCTTACTTGGAGAGGTCTTAAAATCCCATTTTAGTTTATGGGTATCTTGCATCTTCAAAAAAAAATGGGAATTGATAGTAATAAATATCAAGCATATCGCTTTGTTTTTTCTGTAGTTGGTGCATATGGTGTTTGGAAAGTTTTTTCTTTTTTTTTAGAATACTATGATCCTATTTGGTGGAAACAAATTCAAAATTTTTTAGCTTCTAAAATGGTGATGCTTTCGTCTGCTTTTTTACAAAACATATTTGATGTTAGTCTTAAATACAATAGTAGAAATATATTGATTGATGGGGCTCCTGGTATATATGTTGCTGACCATTGCTTAGGTATACCGGCTATGGTTGTCTTTAGTATTTTGATTGCTGTTTTCCCAGGTAAGGTAAAAAATAAAATCTGGTACATACCTACTGGTATCTTAGGTATTTTTTTGATCAATACTACACGTACTGTAGGTCTTGGAGTTTTACAAAAATATTCTTCTCCATATTTCTGGGAGTTAAATCATAGTTATACTTTCTTGATTTTGACCTATGGCTTGGTTTTCTTGATGGTCAAATTTTGGATGGATAAGTTTGATGTAAAGCAATGATGTTAAAGATGTTGCTCTATAATTTGCTGAAGTGTATGAGCTGGTATCACACCAGATTGTCTCCATTTTATCTCCCCGTTTTTGAACAATATAAGCGTTGGAACTCCTTGTATTTGATATGCTGAGGCAGCTTGAGGATTTCGATCTACATCTATTTTTATGATTGTAGCTCTTTCTCCAACTCTACCTTTGAGCTCATCTAGGATAGGCTTCATAGCTTTGCATGGTCCGCACCACTCCGCTGAAAAATCTACTAAGGTTGGGGTCTCACTCTTTATTAACTCGCCAAAACTTTGTGCCATAAAGTGTTAGTTTTTTGATTTTAAGTAATTGACATCTAACCAAGATCCTGCATTGTGAGCATCTAGCCCTAAGTGCCTAAGGTAGCCTGCTGCTTGTCCGCTTCTACCTCCTGATGCGCAACATAGTATTATTGGTGCACTCATTTCTTTAAATTCATCTATTCTATCTTCCAATTCTTGGAGAGGTATATTAATACTTCCAGCCACATGTCCGCCCATATACTCCATAGTAGTTCTTACATCCACTATTGTTCCTTTATTTTCAGCTATCCAGTTTTCTATATTCATGATTTTAAAATTTTATGCAAAGATAAATGAGATATTTTAATATGCTTGTCACTTTTGTTACTTCTATACTTTTAAAGCAAATTCATAAATAAAATAATGGCCACTAATTGGACAGCAAAAATCATCACACCAAATATTAATCCAGTTTTGCCAGCATTAAAAACAGTTTTAAAATTTACTTTTAGGCCAAGTGCTACCATAGCAGTTGTTAAGGTTATTTTGCCTAGCCATTCTGCTTTATCAATTATAAAATCAGGTAGATTGACCATAGATGTTAAGATAGTAATACCAATAAATACCCACAAGTACCAAGGCAATTTCAGATGCACTTTAAAGCTGCTTACCTCTTTTCTTGAAACCAATAAATTGAAGAAGATAAGCGCAGGTGATAGCAACGCCACTCTTGCTAACTTGATGGCAATAGCTGCTTGTCCTACTTCGTTATTCATGGCATAGCCTGCTCCTGCTACATTGCCTACTGAATGTAATGAAGCACCGATTATTAAACCAGCATCCATCGTTGATAATTGTAAAAATTCAAATAAAAAGGGCATGCTGATCATTCCTATACTTCCTAATATATTTACAATAGCCATGCTTATGCCAATATCTGCCTTATCCTTAGTGACAGTAGGTGATAAAGCGGCTATAGCTGAAGATCCACATATGGCTGTTCCAAATCCCACCAACCAACCTGTGCTATCTTTGCAGTTCAACTTGTTTGATAAGTAAATAGTCGTAAGCAGCACTATTGTAATCACTATAGCTACAGTGGCTATACTTTGCCAGCCTATTTGTGCTAAGTGAGTATAGTTTATACTAAATGCTAAAAAAATGATTGACACTTCTAAAAGTTTTGACGCAGTATAATCTATTCCTGCTTTTTGATTATCTGGAATTTTGTACGTATTACCTAAAATAAGGCCAAGTATAAATCCCCACATCACAGTATTTATAACAGGTGTGAAAGGTGCTATAATAAAAGATAAAATTGTTAAAATAATCGGAAGGACAAACCCTCTTCCGTAGCTCAAAAAAAAGGTGCTAACTTTTGATTTCATACTATCTCACTACTTCTCCATCCCAGCCCATAATTCCACCATTAAGATTGTAAACTTCACTAAAACCTGCATCTATCATTATTCCGCTTGCATTACTGCTTCTGGCTCCACTTCTGCAATACACGAGATATGTTTTGGTTTTATCTAGAGATTTTACTTTGTCTTTAAAATCTTGATTAACGTCAAGAAACAGAGTAGCTCCTTTGATATAGCCATCTTTGACTTCACCTGCTGTGCGTACGTCAATAATGACTACATCTTTTTCTTTTGAAAAGGACTTAAATTCTTGAGCGTTGATATTTTTAAAGGACTTGCTTTGGCCATTTGTAGAAGTGCATGAAACAGTAATAAGTGATAGTAATAAAGCAAAAATAGTAATTCTCATAGGTTTAAATTTTAAATTACAAATGTATGCTAAATCAAAAAAAGGCTTGGTAACAATTGATACAATTCTTTACTTGTAAATCCTCCTTCTGATGATGGTATAGAGGAGAATTAAAAACAAATATCCAGCAATAACATATCCTGTAAAGCTCCACGCATTTATACCATAATAGTATTTCATTTCGCTGCCATAGTTGCCTAACAACGCTATGGATGATCCTAAAATTAGAGCACAAACAATATATGTAATAACCATGCGGTTGGTAATACTATCCCATTTTTTTAAGGCATAACCGTATCCTTGTAGTTCGATTTCAAAATGCAATTTTCCTCCTATCATTTTTTGCATGATGTTTCTGATGTCGCTTGGCAATGATGATAAAAAGGAATAGGCATCAGAAAAGCGAGAAAAAGTTTCATTTGCTAAGTTACCAGGTTTTAACTGCTCTGTTATTAGTCTTTGACCATAGGGTCTTATGAAATCATAAGTTTTAAACTCTGGGTGCATTAGCTTTCCTATTCCTTCAAGTATAGCAAAAGCTCTAAAAATTATAAATACTCCACCGGGCACAGTAATTTTATAATCGTACATTATTTTTTGCAAACGAGTAATTACATCTTGTATACTAGATTCACTTACGTCTAATGATGCATAATCCTCAATTAAATCATTGAGGTCATAAGTAAACTGACGCATATCGGTAATATTATCTTGAGTAGCTAGTTTACGCATATTGATGGCCATCTCTCTGGCATCATTTCTTGCCATTGCTATAAATATACCAGCAAAAGCATATTTATCTTTTTTCATGAGTTGTCCTATCATTCCGAAGTCGAGTAAGATGATAGTTCCGTCTTGTCGCACTAAAATATTGCCAGGATGAGGGTCGCCATGGAAATACCCAAATTCAAAAATTTGAGTCAGATAAATATCCATTCCTCTTTCTACTATATCCTTTGGATCTATTTCCCATTCTCTCAGTTGCTTTACATCAGTGATTTTACATCCTTTTACAAACTCCATAATAAGTATTTTATCAGTGGAGTATTCTCTGTAAGGTTTAGGAATATAAAAGTCTCTTCGATGTTTATAGGTAGATCTAAATCTGTCTAAATTTCGAGCTTCGTTTCTATAATCGAGTTCTTTATTGAGTGAACGTTCAAATACAGTCACTACATCAATAGCGTTAATGAAACCTTGTTTACGGAGATACCGATCGGTACGCTGCACGGCATCTTTTATGATATTCAGGTCTCGTTCTATCAATTCAGCTACTGTTGGTCGTTGGATTTTTACGACTACTTCCTCTCCAGTTTTTAGACGTGCTCGATGTACCTGCCCTATAGATGCAGATGCTAAAGGAGTTTCACTAAACTCTTCAAACACTTCGTTTATGGGTCTGCCGATCTCTCGTTCCAATATTTTTATAGCATCTGCTGATGCAAATGGTGGTACTTTATCTTGTAGCTTTTCAAATTCTTTAACCAAACCTTCAGGTATAATATCTGGTCTATTGCTAAGTATTTGCGCTAGTTTCACAAAGGTAGGTCCAAGCTCTACCGTAGCCATACGGATACGCTCGTAGCGGGTATATTCTACTATCGGTCGTTCGTTTCTAAGCCATTTTACACGTGTACTCTCAGGTACTAAATTTCTAAGCGTAGAGTTAATAACTAAATCTTCAAATCCCCATTTTATAAGAATGCTGATGATTTCGCGTGTACGATTTAGATTTTTAAATGTCTGATTCAGAGCCATATTAGCATAAGACTACAAATTTAATTTCAAATTTTGAAAAAACGATAGAATGATTGTGTATTTGAATATAAAACTTCAATTGTGCATTCAAAATTATAAAATAAGAGCCAGTATAACTAAAATATAAACATTGATTAGTATCTAAGCATCCCCAATCCTAACTATCTCCATTTTACTACTATCTATGAGTTTGCGGAGGTTGATGAGCGCATAGCGCATTCTGCCAAGCGAGGTGTTGATGCTCACATTGGAGTATTCAGCTATTTCTTTAAAACTAAAATCAAAAAAGTGACGGAGCATGATTACTTCTTTTTGTTCTTCTGGTAGTTGGTCTATGAGTGCTTTTAGTTTTGATTCGCTTTGCACCAAATCTAAATGCTTATCTATTGGTGTTTCATCAAACTTCATGTATCTAAAAATATCATCACCCTCGCTATTTACTACAGATGGATTGCGCTTTAGCTTTCTGAAATGGTCTATACAGATATTGTAGGCGATACGCATCACCCACGGCTGAAATTTACCTTCGTCATTATATTTTCCAAGCCTTAGGGTATCTATAACTTTTATAAATGTTTCTTGAAACAAATCTTCAGCCAAGTATTGATCCTTTACCATCATATAGATGGAAGTATATACTTTGTCTTTGTTTCTGATGACCAATTGGTCAAACGCTGACTCTTGGCCAGACAAGAAGAGTTTTATCAACTCTTGATCGGTGAGGGTGTGACTTAGCATAGCATACCTGTTTTAATGGTTAAAAAATAAAGAGGTAGAGGCTATTGTCTATAGGCGTTTTTTTGTTATTTTTATTAAAACAAATATCGTTCCAAAAAAGTTATTTAAGTAAAAAAAGAAGAAAAACATAGCTTTGCCGTGGTAGACTTCTTAATTATGTAGAGGTATATTCTATAGAATATTGAATTTTGATATGAGTAAAAATAAAACTATTTCTGAAAAACAAAAAAATATTTCAGAAAAAAAATCTTCAGGCACCATTTTTATAAAAGGTGCGCGAGTACACAATTTGAAAAATATAGACATCACATTGCCTAAAAATAAGTTTATTGTGATTACTGGAGTATCTGGCTCTGGTAAGAGTTCGCTTACTATCGATACACTTTATGCAGAAGGTCAAAGGCGGTATGTCGAAAGTCTTACATCTTATGCCAGACAGTTTTTAAGTCGCATGGAAAAGCCGGATGTAGACTATATAAATGGCCTTTGTCCGGCCATAGCTATAGAACAAAAAGTGAGCACTCGCACTACACGATCTACTGTAGGTTCTCTCACAGAAGTATATGACTACCTTCGTTTGCTATATGCTAGAGTGGGTGTCACGACTTCGCCTATTTCAGGGAAAGTAGTATCAAAAGATGAAATAGTAGATGTAGTGGATCGTATACTAAGCGAAGATGAGGGCAGTAAAGCATTTGTGTATTATGAAACAGATATCATTAATTCTTTTCAGCTAACATTAGAGCTGTTATTGCAAAAAGGATTTACACGAATAAAGTTTGAAGGGGAAGTGGCGATGATAGAAGATATTTTAAGCGCTACAGATTACAAACGCTACAAAGATGTCAAGATTGCAGTATTGGTAGATAGATTTGTAGTGAGGAAAAATGAAGATGATTTACAATCTCGTGTTTTCGATTCTATTCAAACTGCATTTAACGAAGGCGGACAAGAGTGTCTGGTGGAGTTAGATGGAAAACAAAAACGATACAATAACCGCTTTGAGGCAGATGGTTTAGTGTTTGAAGAACCAAGTCAAAATTTTTTCAACTTCAATAATCCGTATGGCGCTTGTAAAACATGCGAGGGTTTTGGAACTGTGATGGGATTAGATGAGGATTTGATTTTTCCTGAAAAAGATTTGTCGGTTTATGAGGGAGCTATTGCGCCTTGGCGTGGAGAAAAGATGGGTGAGTGGTTAGAGCCATTAATAAAAAAGGGGATATATTTTGATTTTCCAATTCATAGAGCTTATAAGGATTTATCTGAAAGTGATAAATTATTGTTGTGGAATGGCAATAGTCATTTCCAAGGACTAAATTATTTCTTTAAGTATTTAGAGGATAAGAGTTATAAAATTCAGTATAGAGTTATGCTCTCTCGATATCGTGGTCGCACTAATTGTACTGATTGTAAGGGCTCTCGAATTAATAAAGCGGCATCTTATGTTTTAATTGATGGCAAATCTATTAGTGAGTTAATGTTGTTGCCAATAGATCAACTGTTTAGTTTTACAAGCACTATAAAACTTTCGCCCTACCAGAAAGTAGTAGCTGAGCGGATTTTGATAGAAATAAATTCGCGTTTAAAAACTATGTTACAGGTAGGGCTTGGGTATTTGCATCTCAATAGATTATCTAATACATTGAGTGGAGGTGAAACACAACGTATAAACCTAACAAGATCTCTTGGGAGTAATCTTACTTCTTCATTATATATACTAGATGAACCAAGTATTGGACTTCATCAAAAAGACACAGAACGATTGATTAGTGTATTAAAATCTCTGCGTGATTTAGGAAATACTGTGATTGTAGTAGAACATGACGAGGATATTATGAAAGCTGCAGATCATTTGGTGGACATAGGTCCAAGAGCTGGAGCCCATGGGGGAGAGGTCATTTTTAATGGCTTATCATCTGATATAATATTTGAACAAAAAAGTCTAACTGGAAAATATCTAAGTGGCGCATTAAATGTGAGTATGCTGTCTCATAAAAAATCGCTAAGTAGTTTTATCGAAATAATAGGTGCTAGACAGCATAATTTGAAAAACATAGATGTCAAAATTCCAATTAATGCTTTCACAGTTGTGAGTGGTGTAAGTGGATCTGGAAAGACTACTTTGATTAAGAAAATTTTGTATCCTATTCTAGCTCAAAGAATTTTGGGAGTAGGGGAGAAGCCAGGAGATTTTAAGGAAGTGTTAGGCGATTTGAAAAGGATTTCGCACGTAGAAATGATAGATCAAAATCCTTTAGGTAAAAGCTCTAGATCAAACCCAGTGACCTATGTCAAAGCATACGATGCTATTCGTGATTTATATGCTCGTCAGCAAGCTTCAAAGCTAAGTGGTTTCCAACCTTCATCATTTTCGTTTAATGTAGAGGGTGGTAGATGTGAACAGTGTAAAGGCGATGGTGAAATAGTAGTAGAAATGCAATTTTTAGCCGATGTACACTTAAAATGTGACGCATGTAATGGCCGAAAATTTAAGGAGGAAGTGTTGGAAGTGATGTACAATGAAAAAAATATTTTTGATGTTTTATCAATTACAGTAGATGAGGCGATAAATTTCTTTGTAGGGCATAGAGATATCATCGACAAACTAAGTCCACTCCAACAAGTTGGACTTGGATATGTAAAGCTTGGGCAAAGTTCATCTACATTAAGTGGTGGGGAAGCACAACGTGTAAAATTAGCCTCCTACCTATCACGAGGCAAGTCTCAACAGCCTATATTTTTTATTTTTGACGAACCTACTACTGGGCTTCACTTTCATGACATTGGCAATCTATTACATTCTTTCCAAATGCTAATAGAAGCAGGACATACAGTATTAGTTATTGAACACAACATGGATGTGATAAAATGTGCAGATTGGCTTATAGACTTAGGCCCAGATGGAGGAGATAAGGGAGGTGAGTTATTGTTCCAAGGAAAGCCAGAGGATATACTATCAGTTCAGGGCTCACACACAGCTTATTTCTTATTGCCAAAAATAACTCATGAAAGCAAAAATTAGTAATAGGAAGTATTTTTTATAAATTAGTTTATATTTGGTTTTACTGAATTTTATATGAACAAAAAGTTTTCCTTTTTAATGTGCCTTTTGGTTTTGTCTTTTTCAGTATGTGCTCAGACTTATATGGCAAAAGTTTATAAGGGTGAAGGGGAACGTCAGCCATTATTTCATGCAGATTATAAAGTTGTTAACTCAGAGTTAGTAGTAGCTAAAGGTAAAACATATTTTGATGGGGGACTAAAATTTAATTTGTCAAGCAGTGGAACTTACTTTTTGACAGTATCATATCCTGGATTTAAAGATACTGTGATTTCTATTTCTTCTAAGAAAATCAAAAAAGGTGAGTTTTATAACGATACCATTTTCCTTCAAAAAAATGGCATGAGGCTAATGGGTAAATTAATAGATAAGGAGCAAGATTTACCTATTAAAGCCGCAGTTATTATAATGAAAAATGTTATGACACGAGAAGAGGTTTTTCAAACGACTGGGTTAGATGGATACTATAATTTTAAACTTGATTTTGAGACGAATTATCAAGTCAGAGTAGATAAATTTTCTGAAGGAATAATCAATCGATTTCAAGACACCAGTTTTTATGTTTCTACGATAGGCTTTACTCTTCCTTTAGATTTTAAACTGGATATTAAATTGCCAAAATCTAGAGGATATACTAATCCTAGAAATGTATCATATACCTTTGATTCTTCTAAAATAAAACCTATTTTGATTGTACAGAAAAGCGTAGATACTCCAAAAGAAAATGTATCAATCATTGCTAGTAGTACAGAGCAAAAAATAGTGTTAGATAAACCCACTACTCCTTTAACTCAAGGCGAAGAGTTATCTAAGGAGAAAGTTTTAAAACAGCCAACTAATAATGCAAAATTGAATCCGCCTCCAGTGGTTCAAAGCACCATTGTGAAAGTACCAAAGGTAAAGAAACGAGAAAATAAAAAGTTAGAACGGGCGAAAAGAAAAGCCAATAAATTTGATAATGTAAAGACACCATTAGACAGTACAGAAATTAAAAACAATGCGGTTTTAGAAGCTAGAAAAAGAATAGAGGAGCAAAACAAGCAGTTGTATGACAAAATGAAACGTGAAACTTATGAGACTACTCAAAAAGAGTTAATGTCTTATTATGAAAGTAAGCTTAAAAGTGAAGGCGGTAATCAGATAGACTTATCTACTACAACCAAAAAATCACAAATTACTACTGGATTTACACGAGCAGGTAAGATTATAATAACCGGTAAGATTTATAACAGTTCTGATCAATTACCTATAGGATCTGCAAACGTGAGTATTCGACCTGTAAACAGCGTATTTTCTAAAGAAATGAATACTGATGTAAATGGATATTTTGAATTGGAAGTAGATAGTGGACAGATTTATATTATTTCATTTTTCAAAGATGAATTTAAAATATCAAAACAACTCGTAGACTTATCCGTTACAAAAGATAAGATCATTAAAATACAAGATATTTTTATGACTGAAAATATGGAATTGGAAATAACTTCTGATCTACCTGTTTTATATTTCGGAAAAAATAAAAGTGATTTATCAGAGAGTATTACTGAGGAGTTAACAGCGCTTTCTGTACTGATGAAAGAAAATCGAAAGTATACAATTAAACTTTTTGGACTCTCGGCTGCTGATGAAAATTTCATCAACCCATTATCAACAAGTAGAGTGACACAAGTTGCACAATACCTTGTAGCTGCTGGCGTAAATCAAAATCAAATTAAATTTATATCACTTGGGGATAGTAAGCGCAGATCAAATTGCGGATTTAATAGACCTTGTTCAGAGACTGACTATAATAATGACCGAGTGGTGATATACATGGTCAATCAAAATTAATGAACTCTATCTCCTCGCAATTCTAGACTTTTTATGATTTCTACCTCAAAGTCTAACCATTCTTGCCAACGAATCATTGTTGCTTCTTTATCACCCGATATCTTAATAGCTAAATCTAAAAACAGTCGATAGTGTCCTGCTTCGCTTACCATTAAATTTCTGTAAAAGGATTGGAGGTCTTTGTCAGAAATGTATTGAGATAAGACCTTAAATCGCTCGCAACTTCTAGCTTCTATCATAGCCGAAAATAAAAGTTTATCAGTTAGTGATTGCTGACGGGTACCACCATTTTTTATGAATTTGGCAAGCTTGTTAACGTAAACGTCTTTGCGTTGAAGTCCCAATTTGAGACCTCTTTTCTTGATTTGATCAACCACCATTTTAAAATGTCCCCACTCTTCAGTGACTATAGGAGTTACTAACTCAACTACATCCTCAAAGTCAGGATAATTTTGCACAAGCGATATACCAGTTGACGCTGCTTTTTGTTCACAGTATGCATGATCAGTCAAGATTTCTTCTATAGATTTTTCAGCTAAATTGGCCCATCTCGGGTCGGTCGGAAGTTTTAAACCAAGCATTTGAAAATTGATTAGTAGTGCATAAAGCTACATTTTTATAGGTTTTTTTCTGAACTTTAAAAAGATATCGTAAAAATTGATTTGATTATTTTATATAAAAAATCTCTTTTTTCATTTTTGTTAGTTAATGAATTGAGTGGCAAAATTAGAATTTTATTCAATATCAAAAATTGTGCCAAACTTTAATACGGCTCTTTATGTGGAAAAATCATCTTTTAAATAAAAATTGTCCATTTTAGTTGGCAAGTTTTAAGGTTTTTTATATTTTCGTAAATTATTCTAAACAAATCAATAATGAAGAAGTTTTTTTACACAGTAATCATATCTTTATTTTTTTCTTTTTCTAATCAGACATACGCGTCCCATGCCATGGGAGCAGATATCTCCTATGAATGTTTAGGTAATGGTCAGTATAGGATTATTTATCAATTCTATAGAGACTGTAGTGGTATTAGTGCTCCTACTTCTATACCAGTTACTATTACCTCTTCTTGTGGAGGAGTTACGCAAAATTTAACCTTAACACAAGATCCTGCGTTTCCAGTTATTGAGGTTTCTAACTTATGTTCTACCGTACCGAGTACATGTGCCGGAGGGACAAATCCTGGTGTAACCCGAACTACCTATGTGGCCAATATAACCTTAGCTCCTGGTTGTGTATATACGATTGGATATGCAGAATGTTGCAGAAATACCTCAAGTAATATTGCAAACTCTCAGAGTTTAGATTTATATGTGAATACTACAATTAATACTACAAATAATATATGTAATAATGGACCACGTTTTACTTCTTATCCAGTTCCCTATTATTGTGTGAATCAAGCTTATAGTTACAGTCATGGTACAGTTGAAATTGATGGCGATTCGTTGGTATATACTTTAGTCCCTCCCCTAGATGCTTTAAATGTACCAGTTGGTTATACTCCTCCTTTTTCAGTTACTAACCCAATGCCTACAGCTACAGGATTTGTATTCAATTCTCAAACTGGGCAATTTAATTTTACACCAACCACTCCTGGTTTTTATGTAATAGCTATACGGGTAGATGAGTATAGAAATGGAGTCTTGATTGGTACAACAACGCGTGATATTCAGATTGTAGTTATTAACTGTAGTAATATCCCACCTGTTGTTTTTCCAAACATTACTTCGAGTAATTCCTCTGGTGGTTTAGTAGTTAATAATAGCACTTTAGGTATTTGCCCAGGTACTACTGCTACATTTAATGTAGTAGCTTTTGACCCTACAGGTCAACCCATTACAGTAACATCAAATATTGCTACTTCAATGCCTGGTGCTATATTAGTTACTACTCCTATTAATGGACGAAACGACTCAGTTCGTATTACATTTACTTGGTCTCCATCTCCTGCTGACTCAGGGTTTAGAAATTTTACAATGACAATTTCTGATAACGTTTGTCCAGTTCCTGGAAATCAAATTTACACGTATAACATTGTTGTACTTAGAGGAGTATCATTGGGTCCCGATAAGGGTTATTGCCCTGTTGGAGGGCCAGTAACGGTAAACGCCCAAGGTGCTAGCCGATTTAGATGGACAACTCTCGCTGGAGGACCTCCTGTGGGAATGGTTTCTGCTAATCTAGATAGTACAATTGTGCAGTTTGCGCCATCAGTAACTACTACTTATATAGCAATAGGCAATCTACAAGGTGGCTGTAAAGATAGAGATACGATTACTATAATTGCTGCAAATGACTTCTTTACTTCACTTTCAGCTTCTGATGATACTATCTGTAAAAATGCTACTTCTACACTCACATTGACTCCTTCTCCATTAGCAGAAGGTCCTTTTACCTATACTTGGTTTGTAAACGGAGTAAGATTAGATACTGCTATAACAACAAACACTCGTGTGGTAAAACCACTTGTTACAACTACTTATAGAGTAGAAGTCACTTCTCGAGATTTATGTTTTGTAAGAAAAGACAGCATAACTATAGTCGTTAGTGGTATAGGACCTAAGGTAGAAATTTTTGCTAATAAAAATTTCATTTGCCCAGGCGATACTATTAATCTTACTTCAAGAATATTAGATATTGAATGTGGTCTTACACCAGGTGGATTAGGAGCAGCTTGCCCGGGCGGTAGTCAGTTTCAAAATACCACTATTGGTGCTGGTACAGGTACAAATACAGTAGCAGGGCCTTACAGAAACTTTTGGCATGATGGTAGAACACAATATTTGTTTAGAGCTTCAGAGCTTCAAGCTCTTGGTATGCAAGCGGGTACTATCACAGATTTAAGCATTTTTGTAGCAACAAAAGGGAGTACTGTTCCTTTTAATGGTTTTACGATTAAAATGGGATGTACAAGCTTAAATTCTTTAACTACTTTTGTAGAGGGGTTATCTGTTGTTGCCAATCCTACCCCATATACTACAATTGCTAATTCATGGAATTCACATACATTTGATAATCCATATGATTGGGATGGTTTGTCAAACATCATAGTAGAGATGTGTTTTGATAATACAACATTTGCAGGAACAAATGACGCTGTGAGAATTACAAATGCTTTTGCAGGTGCCACTATCTATAGACAAGTTGATGGAAGTGTAGGGTGTACATTGACGGCACCGATATCTTTAGCAGATCGCCCAAATATGCTTTTTGGCTCTTGTATTCCTCCTGTATCTGGTTACAACTATACTTGGACTCCATCTATTCCAGATATTTCTTGTACTAACTGTGCTAATCCGCAGGTAGTGCTTTCGGCCAATACTCGCTATCAGCTCGTTGTAGACAATGGATTTTGTAATGGGGACACAGTTATCGATCTTGCGATAAATCCTAATGTGGCAGTAACTGCAGGGCAAGATGTAGTGACTTGTGGACAAGCTGCTCAACTAAACGTAACTCAAGTAAATCCTGTGACTCCAGTATGTATTCCAAACTATTCTTTAGCTGCTATTCCTTATAGTGCTAAGACTGCAGTAAGCCCTACTTCTGTTGTGTTTAATCAAAACTGTAGTAATGGATTGGATCATGAGCGTTTTGCAGGACCAGTAACTTTACCATTCCCATTCCAGTTTTATTGCAATACTTATAATCAAATTAACATAACTCAAAATGGTTATGTCACTTTTAATCCAACTACTTGCGTAGGTACTCCTCAAGCACTACCAAATGCGAATACGCCAAATAATCTTATTGCCTTATGTTATGCGGACTTATCTACTGCAGGATTTACTGGCGGTGCTGGAAGTGTAGAGTACTTTACTACTGGCGTAGCTCCTAATCGTGTATTTACAATAAGATATAATAATGTTCAGTTTTTATTCACAACTAATATAGTAAGGGGTGAAATTCAACTTTATGAAACCACCAATGTAGTAGAAGTTCACACATTCTTACAAAACAGAATTACAGCTAATAAAGTACAAGGTATTGAGAATACCACAGGAACTGCTGCTGTCACTGTGACTGGTAGAAATAATCAAAACTGGAGTGTAACCACTACGCCAGATGCCTATCGTTTTACACCTCAATATAATGGTGCATTTCCAATTGCATATACTTGGTCTCCTTCAATTGGATTAAGTGATTCATCAATTTTTAACCCTGCTGCCAATCCAGTTGGGGCTACATGCTACGAGGCAAAAGTAACATACAATAATGGCTGTGTCACTCGTGATACTGTTTGTGTTACATTATCGACTTTCCCATATACTTTAACTGTTTCTCCAGACTCTATTTGTCCAGGTGGTACAGCGCAGCTAAATTTGACAGGACCAGGGGTTACCTACACTTGGAGTCCAGCTAATCAGGTATCTGACCCTTCAATTTCTAATCCTATTGCCACAGTTATTAATAATACACAGTTTAATGTATCTGCATCAAATATAGATGGATGTGTAGTGAGAGATTCTATAACACTTTATACATTTGCTCATCCTCCAGTGAATCTTCCAGGCGATAGAAGTATCTGCTCTACAGACTCATTCTTGATAGCTCCTAATGGGGGCCCTTATACAGATTATGAGTGGTATAATTTAGCTACTGGGAATACTGTAATTTCTACCCAACCATCTATTTATGCTTTCCCAGGAAATTCATACTTTGTAAAAGTAAGAAGTGCAGGATCTGCATGTTTCTACTTCTCTGATACATTTGATTTATCTGCATTTACTCTTTCTCCAATAACTGCTGTTGGTGCAGCTACAATTTGCGATGGAGATTCAGTGGTATTACAAGCCAACGCTGGATTAACTAATTATCAGTGGAATAATAATATTCAAACTCAGTTAAATGTAGTTAGAACAGCTGGTATATACTTCTACACGGCTAATGATGCAAATGGATGTTTATTACGCTCTGATACTGCTGTAGTAAACGTTGATGCTAACCCTGTTATTAATTTCAATCAGTTTAAAAATCCAATCTGTCCTGGCGATGTTATCACCATCAATGCAGGTTTAGAGTCAGGAGTGATTTATACTTGGACACCAGGTGGTGTTGCGGATTCTATATCAGTTAACTCAGCTGGAGTTTATGAAGTTATTGCAAACAGAAATGGTTGTATAAGAACTGACCAAGTAGTCATCAATGCAGCTACTCCACCAGTTGTGATATTGCCTGCAGATACGAATGTGTGTTCTTGCAACTTTAGCAAATTAGTAACTCCTTTTGTTCAGTCAACAAGTGGAGTTACTTATGAATGGTCTACTAATTCTATTATTGATGAAATAACAGTAACTACTTCTGGAACCTATGAATTAACAGTAACTGATGGTAACAATTGTACTGCATCAGCTACTCAAACATTTGGAGTTTACTGCTTAAATGTAGAAGCAAGATCAGATGCATCTTCTGTAAATCTAGGCGATAGCACCCGATTGAATGGTGTTATCATAAACACTAATTACACCCCAAATCCGAAATATGAGTGGACACCAGATTCATCAGTCACAAATCCTGATGCTCAAACTACGTGGACTCGACCATCTACGACTACTACTTATGTTTTAAAACTAGAAGATCAAACTCATGGATGCATAGCTTTTGATACCATCACTATTGGTGTAGTTCCTCCAGGATTATATGGATTGCCAAATGCCTTTACACCAAATGGCGATGGTCAAAATGACTTTTTCTATCCGTTTTTCCCTCCTGGGTCTTCTGCCTATGTTTCTGAGTTGAGGATTTATAATCGTTGGGGTCAGCTAGTGTATAGCGGACCATTATCACCAGGTTGGGATGGAAATGTAGGTGGCCAACCAGCACCAATGGATACTTATACTTATTATATTCAAGTAACAGTGCCAGATGCTAGTCAGCCTTCAGGCTTTACAATAAATAATGTTTCTGGAAATTTTGCATTATTGCGTTAACAAAATTTCATTAATTAAAATAAAAATACGATTATTGTGACATTAACACTAAACCCTACAGAAAACATGAAGAAACTTCTATCTACACTGATTATATTGCTATCAGTAGGTTTTGCTTCAGCACAGGACATACATTTTTCTCAGTATTATGCGTCACCATTGACATTAAACCCTGCATTGGTAGGTAAATTTGATGGGACATGGAGAGCTACAGCTATATACCGAGGTCAGTGGTTTGCTCCTAAAGGCTTTCAGCCTTATTCTACGGTTTCTGGATCAGTGGATTTTGCTTTGTTGCGAGAAAAGATGAAAGGAAATGTATTGGGAGTTGGCTTAGTCGCTACAAACGATCAGCAAAACTTCCGAACTATCACTGAAAGTCCGAATCCAGCAGCTATAGGAGAGAAAAATACAATTAATCATACAAAAATTGGAGTAGCTTTAGGCTATATGATTGGTATGGGTAAAGGTAAGCGCACACAGCTCTCTATTGGTTTTGTTCCTCAAATTGAGTTTACACGTTTAAACTTTAATTATACATTTGGCCAAGGGTTTAATCCTGATTTAACTTATGACCCTACTAAATCTGGAGAGGCATTAGCTTTCCCTTCAACCACTCGATTCAATATGAGCGCTGGATTATTTTTTAATACCAATCCATTAGAATGGTTGACATTTTATGCTGGATACTCTTTGTTTAATATAGCTAGACCAAATGACCATGTGTTACAAACTGGTTCAGATTTCAAACGCCCAATGAGACATGCTGCATCAGCTGGTTTTGAGTTTGAAATTAAAAAGAGATGGTTATTGATACCTGGTGGATATTTTCAGTATATGGCCAAAGCTACTGAAACAGATTTTGGTCTTACAGCAGGATATAAGTTTTTAAATACTGAAGATAAAAAAGGAACAGTGTTTCTAGGTCTTTGGAATAGATTCGGAAGAGACATTATCCCAAAAGTAGGTTTAGAGTACAATAAGTTTAGATTTGGAGCAGCTTTTGATGTTCGATTGTCACAGTTACAGAAAGATGCAAAAGCATCAATAGCACAAAATTCCCAACCATTGGCATTTGAGCTGAGTTTAGCCTACATTGGAGGATTTACTAAACTGAAAGAAAATAAATATTTGTTTAACCCTAGATATTAAAATTAACCTACCCAATAACCTTAAATAACCTATGAAAAACCTATTTTTAGTTTGCCTTGCGTTTTTGGCAATGAATGCTGCAGCACAAGATGAAGAAAGCGCTAGAAAACGAGTAGAAAAGTACCCAAATACTAAGCCCGGGAAAAAGTTAAAATTGGCTAAACAACTAGCCAAGGAAGGCAGTTATTATAATGCAGCAGAGTATTATGCGGATGTATTAAAAGCTAAACCAGACAAAATAAAAGTTATTCACGAATTAGCTGAAATCAACAGAAGTTTGAGAGATTATAAAGAAGCTGAAAAATATTACACTTTAGAAATAGAGAAGGTAAAAGATAAGTGGCCAAATTCAAAATTCTTTTTGGGTCAGATGCAAAAAATGAACGGGAAATATGATGACGCTAAAAAAACATTTCAAGAGTATCTAAAATACAAACTAGACAAAAATGATATTAGTTTCAAAAGCCTTGCTAAGTCTGAAATCATAGGATGTGACTCAGCTCAAGCATGGTTGGCTAACCCTAACAAAATTAAAGTAACGCATGAGGAAGGATTTATTAATAACGTATTGACTGACTTTTCTCCAAAACCAATCAGTGGTAACAGATTATTGTATTCTTCGTTAAAATCTGATACGGCTATAAATATCACAAAAAGTACAGATGACTATTATGCTAAAATGTTTATCGCTACTCGTGATGGTAAAAACTGGAAAGATGACACAAAATTATCTTCACCTCCAAATGATTCTAAGGCACATGTTGGTAATGGTATATTTTCAGCTGATGAGAAAACTCTTTTTTACACAAAATGCGATCAAAGTGAAATCGTAAGAATGAGATGTAGATTATTTAAATCAACCCTTGATGGCAGTGAGTGGGGAAATCCTGAAGAACTTAAATCACTGAACACACCTACAGGAACTACGACACAACCTACGATTGGACTAGATAAAGATGGTAATGATGTTATTTATTTCGTATCAGATAGAGGTGGAAAAGGTGGTTTAGACATCTTTTATGCTCAAATCAATCAAGATGGCACATTTGGTCCTGTAAAAAATGTAGGATCAGAAGTAAACACTGCTGGAGATGAGTTTTCTCCGTTTTATGATAAAAATACAAAGCGACTTTATTTTAGTTCTAACGGTTTGCCAGGCTTAGGAGGTTTTGATATATTCCAAGTAAATGGAGCTCCCGAAAACTGGGGTATTCCATACAACTTAGGAGCACCTGCAAACTCATCTGCTGATGATATGTATTTTGTATTGGATAATCAAGGTAAGAAAGGTTTCTTAGCTTCGAATAGACAAGGTACTAAGACTATTCGTGGCGAAACTTGTTGCGATGATATTTGGTCAGTTACCCTAAAAGAAGAAGTAGTACTTAAAGGTATTTATGCATTAAGAACAGATCCTGCTCAAACTCCAATAGATGGTGTAGAAGCATCATTATATAAAGTTGACGGCAAAAATTTTGATTTTGTAGGAAGTACTGTTACTGCTGGAGGAGCTCCTTTTTATTATAATTTAAAAAGAGGCGACAAGTTTAAAATCAATGGAAATAAAGAAGGTTATTGGCCGGCTGTTGAGAATATCATAGTAAAAGAAGATGAAGAGAGAGACACGATTTATCAAGTATTTTTTATAGATAAAATTGAAAAGAAGAAAATCAAAATCGAGAATATTTATTTCGAATTTGACCGCTCAAATGTAATTGCATTTTATCAATTAAAACTTGATTCTGTTCATAGTGTTTTAACTCAAAACTTAGGATATAGTGTAGAGGTACAAGGACACACTGATAGCAAGGGTTCTGATGAATACAACAACAGACTTTCTCAAAACAGAGCTGATGAGGCGAAAGCTTATTTAGTCTCTAAAGGAATAAATGTAGAGAGAGTAATCTCAAAAGGATATGGAGAAACTACACCAATAGCTCCTAATGAAGTAGACGGAGTAGATAATCCAGAAGGAAGAGCGAGAAACAGACGTGTAGAATTCAAAATCATACCTGATAAGCCAGAAGAAGCACCAGAAATTCAATACGAAAAATCTGAGCCAGTACCAGCTACTAAGACAGGCCCTGGATTTACTAAATAATCTATAACATGAAAATTAAAAACCCCCAACAAGAAATGTTGGGGGTTTTTTTTATCATAAATGGATTAGATTAAATTAAATATACACCATCATCCTCTAGTCTTATAACTTTCTCTTTATATAATCCTCCTATAGCTTTTTTAAATGTCTTTTTACTCATTCCTAGTTGTTCCATTATTTCTTCTGGTTCGCTTTTATCATGCAGTGCTATAAAACCATTATTCTCTTTAAGATGTTTAACTATTAATTCTTCGGATGCGTCTATTCTCGCAAACCCCATAGGTTGCAACATCACATCGAGTTTGTTTTCTTCTCTTATTTTTTTGATGTAGCCTTTTGTGTGTTCGCCATAGGAGATTTCTCTATACACCTCATCATGATAGACAAGACCTCTATGTTTATGATCTACTATCACATTATAACCAAGCTTTGTATGCTCATAGAAAATTATATTCACCTCTTCATTGATTTTGTAATTTGCGTCTGTATTGTCTAAATAATCGGCTACTTTAGTAGAAGCATACAAGATTTCATTTTCTTTGCTATAGCACAATGTGGCTAAGTACCATTTGCCTGCTTCGAGTGCTCGGTGTTGGTGTTCTTCGGGTATATTAATTGGAGCTTCAATTCCCCATGCTATTAGAGCTCCATGTTTATCTATTTTAGTAACTTCTACTAACCCAAATCGTCCTACACTGATTGCTGGCTTAAGCATGGTAGCACAAAATCTTTGGTCAAAGTCAAAATAAGTAAACAGCGATTGGATAGAGCCAGCTTCCCAATCTTTATTCGTTTCATTTTCATCAATAGAATATTGAATCCCATCGTCCGATTGGAGATCGAATCCACTGTTTGTTTTCCGCGCTACTGTGAGTCGGAGATATGCCCCTACGGGTGGTTTTTTTTTCATAATGTTGATGCTTTAAAAAACGAGGTGAAGATAACATTGTTTACTAAAGCATACTGATGATAAAATTATTTCACAGCTTTGAGAACTACAATATAGGTAGGAAAGTGATCAGAAAAACCTCTATTATAAATCATGCCATCCCAAGTACGGAGAGGATATCCTTTAAAACGACCTGTTTGTTGTACCATAAATTCTCGTTTAAAAATATGAGCATCTTTATAAAAAATACCATTTTGGTTTTTGTCTAAAAATCCAGGAGTGATAATGATTTGGTCAAATAGATTCCAAGCATCATTATACGCTAGTGTGCCAATACCATTTTTGTAAAAATCAGTCCAAGGATTATACATATCCCCTGCTTTTATTTTGTCTATTTTGTTTTTTGCTTGTAATACTTTAGTCACACTAGGGCTAAGGGGGTCATCGTTGAGGTCACCCATTACTATAGCTTTCACATTGGGGTTGATAGCAGTAAGAGAATCTATAATATCTTTTGGGACTTTAGCGGCAGCAGCTCTGCCAGGTGCTGAGGCTTCTTCTCCTCCTCTTCTTGATGGCCAGTGATTTACAAATACATGCAAATCTTCGCCCATGTATTTGCCCCAAACCCAAAGCACATCTCTAGTTTTTCGTTTGTATCCATTTTCACCCATAAGAGGCACTTCTAAAGATTTACTCCCTTCTACTTTGTAATATTTTGGATTATAAATAAAGCCAACATCTACACCCCTTTCGTCAGGAGAGTCGTAATGGACTACTTTATAACCTCTTGGGCTGAGGTCAGGATGAGCTATAAGGTCGTTAAGAACAGCTTCGTTTTCAATTTCAGCTACACCAAACATAGACATTCCATCAGGCGACTGTTCCTTTCCTATTTTTGCTATTACATCCACCAATCTATTGATTTTATCTTTATACACTTCACTACTATATCTGCGTGGACCAGCAGGCGTAAACTCATCATCATTCGTAAAGGGGTCATCTAAAGTATCATAAAAGTTTTCTAGGTTATAAAAACCTATGACACCTAATTGGTAACTTTTTTTCTCTTGACCAAAGGAAAAAGTAAACAATCCGGTGAGTAGGAGAGTGAAGATAACTTTCATTATATGGAGGTTAGTTTTCATCAAATCTAAAATATGTTTTTATTTTTTCAGCTACTGCTTTTTATTTATCTTAAAATTAACATGCCAAACTTATGCAAGGCATTTAAATTTTGATATTTTTACAAAAAATAATCGCAGATAACCCCTTTTTATGAGATTGAAAAAATGGTTTTTCATAGCCAATCTTTTTACCGTTCACTTGTTTGCTCAAGAAAAAGAAGATTCGGTAAACTTAAAACAAGCAGTTTACAACCCTGAAAATATTCCTATAATTAATCTCTCAGAATCAGAGTTAGAAGATAATTCGGCAACACAAAATGTGTCAAGTATTTTATCATCTTCAAGAGATGTGTTTCAATCTAATGCTTCATTTAATTTGTCGCAAGGAGGTTACAGATACAGAGGTTATGAAGGAGGAAATACTAATATATTGGTAAACGGCTTATCAATGAATGATCCTGAGTCTGGCAATGCTATGTGGGCAGAATGGGGTGGATTAAATGATATGTTTAGAGGCAGACAAACCATAGTAGGAATGGCTAATGGTAGTTTTACTCTTGGAGGTATAGGAGGGGGTATTATGTTTGACTCTAGAGCTGGCCGAATTTTCAAAGGGTTAAACGCATCGTATGCATTGACTAACCAACGGTTTAGAAATAGGATATCCGCGAGCTATGCATCAGGATTCATAAAAGGAAATTGGGCTTTTGCAGGAGCTTTTGTGAGAAGATGGGCAGAAAAAGGATACGAGCCAGGGACTTATTTTGACGGATATTCTTACTTTTTTGCTGTTGAAAAATTATTTAAGAACAAGCATAGTCTAGCTTTTAACACCTTTGGTGCGCCTACTAGAAGTGCGCGTGCCAATGTATCTACTCGTGAAATGACAGAGCTTGCGGGTACTAACTACTATAACCCAGCTTGGGGTTTTCAAAACGGACAAATTAGAAATGCTAATGAGTCAAATGTTTTTATACCAGTGTTTATGTTGACCTACGAGTACAAGCCAACCACATTGACTAATGTGATGTTATCTGCTATGTATCAATTCGGGAAAAATAAATTTTCGGGTTTAGATTGGTATAATGCTCTTAACCCTGCGCCAGACTATTACAAAAATTTGCCGAGTTTGATGGAGGACTCTACAACTATGAAAGAGGCTCAAGATTTTTTGAGGAATAATGAATGGGCAAGACAAATAAGATGGGATGACATATACAATACAAACAGAAATGCTTCTGATAGCGTGCGAAATGCCAACGGTGGCACTGAAACAGTATATGGCAATTGGTCAAGATATATTTTGAGCGATAGGGTAGAGGATAGCCGACAAGCACAGTTTAATGCTATCATAAATCATACTATCAATGACAATATTTCAATAGCTGGAGGTTTGACATATCAGTATGAAAAGACGAATTATTACAGGCAAGTAAGCGATTTATTGGGAGGTGATTTCTTTGTGAATGTTAATCAATTTGCTGAACGTGACTACCCGAATGATTCTACAGCCAACCAATTTGATATCGATAATCCAAACCGAATTTTAAAAGTTGGTGATAAGTATGCTTATGACTACGATATGAATATTCATAAAACACAGGCTTGGGCACAAGCTACCTTAAAATTCAACAAGCTTGATTTTTTTCTGGGAGGACAATACTCTAATTCTGTTTTTTGGCGCACAGGTTATAATCGAATAGGACTTTTTGAGGATAATTCTTTAGGAGATTCTAAAATAAGTGTATTCCATAATTATACTGTAAAAGCTGGAATTTCATATAAAATAAACGGTCGCAATTATATTTTCCTCAATGGTATGGCTCAGTCTATAGCGCCAGGGTTTAGAGAGTCTTTCCTTTCCCCAATTACTCGAAATGATTTATTGCCTAATTTAAAAAGTGAGAAAATCTTAAGCGGTGAAATAGGCTATTTTTACAATTCACCGAAAATAAAAGCTAAAGCGACTTTCTTCTATACTGACTTCAAAGATGGCATCCAAAACTTCATGTATTTTCATGATGATTTTAGAACAATGGTTAACTATAGTTTAAATAACATAGGAAAGCGACATTTTGGAGCGGAAATAGGCGCAGATGCCGAGATTTATAAAGGCTTTGGTGCAAGTGCTGTGGCTAATATAGCTCGCTATCAGTTCTCTTCTCGTCCTACTGCATATGTGACTAGAAATAATGATTCAGAAGTGTTGGAAGACGGCACAACTATTTACATGCAAGATTTTAATATCGGGCGTACACCGCAGCTTGCTACTTCTTTTTCATTACGCTATAGATCACCTCAGTTCTGGTATGTTGGTATGAATTTTAATTATTATGATTGGATGTGGGTGGATGTTTCCCCAGCCAGAAGAACCTCTTCTGCTCTAATTGGATTAGAAGAAAATTCGGCACCTTGGAATGAAGTAACTGGACAAGAGCGATTAAAAGGACAATTTACGATGGATTTTAGAGCTGGATATTCAATGTTGATGAATAAAATATTCAAATTTAAAGCCAAGCAACGTTACTTTTTAATTATTAATGCTTCTGTCAATAACCTAACAAACAACCAAAACCTAGTAGTGAGTGCAACTGAGCAGTTACGCTTTGATTATGATGATAGAAATATCAGAAAGTTTGATACTCGATATCGCTATGCTCGCGGCATAGGCTACTTTATTTCAATTAATTTTAGAATGCAATAAAAAAATATAAATCAATAGAATTATGAAAAAGCTATTTTTCCTTTCAGCAATTATTTTTGGATTATCAGGATGTGTAAAAGAAAAATTTGACTCTCCACCAGCTGGAGGTGAAGACCCAATAGGTGTAGTTGCCAATACCACTATTAAGCAATTACGCAGTTTGTATCCTATTGGATCAGCAACACCTATTAAAATTGATCAAGATTGGGTAATCTCAGGTATCGTGAATGCTGATGACAAGGATGGTAATCTTTATAAAGTAGTCACTATTCAGGACTCTACAGCTGGTATTCAAATCAAAATCGATAATTCTTCATTATATACAGAGTACCCTGTGGGTAGAAGAGTTTTTGTGAAATGCAAAGATTTGTATCTGGGAGAATATTCTGGGCATGTGCAAATGGGAGGCTATATAGACAACTCTGATGGTAGGGCAGATTTGGGATATGTCAGTTCTACGATTGCAAAAGTAAAAGTGCTCGGAGGTAAATGGGGCTTTACAGTTGAGCCAAAAGAAGTCACTATAGCATCGTTAGATAACGTAACATATCAATCAATGTTGATTAAGATAAAAGATGTAGAATTTGGATGCAGTGATATTTATCAACCTTGGGCTGATGCTATAAACAAAGGTTCTCTTAACAGAATTGCACAAGACTGCTCATCTAATCAAATTACGGTTCGTACAAGTGGTTATTCTCGTTTTGCAGCCGCTACAGCACCAGCAGGCAAATGTGATATTACTGCTATTTTTACAGTATTCAAGTCTGGCTCAAATTTCACAAAACAATTAGTATTAAGAAATCAAAATGATGCTCAACAAACATCAAATACTCGATGTGATGGCTCTACTATTTCTGGCAATCAATTTATCAGTATAGCTTCACTTAGAGCATTGTTTACAGGAGCTACTATACCTGCACCTTGTGCAAGTAAAATAAGAGGAGTAGTAGTTTCAGATAATTCGCAAAATAACTTCGATACTCGTAACTTAGTGATACAAGATGCAGGGGCTGGAATCACATGCAGAATGTCTGCCGCTCATGGTTTTGCAGTAGGCGATTTAGTGGAGGTATCTACTGCTGGAGCAGAGCTATCAGAATTTAGAGGATTATTGCAGCTCAATAATTTGCCGCTAACGAATGTAACAAAAGTGGGTACAGAAACTCCAGTTCCAGTTACTGTTACCAATTCACAATTGAACAGTGATTTCAATACCTATGAGTCTCGTTTAGTTCGTGTGTCAGGTGTGACACTCTCTGGAAATAATGGCGTGTATGGCGGCAATGTGACGATGATAGATGCTACTGGTTCATTTACCCTTTATACTAGAATTGGAACAAATCCAGCTGCATTTTCTACAAGCAATTATCCATCAGGTACTGTGACTGTTACAGCTGTCACTTCTGAGTTTAATACTCCTCAAATGAGTATAAGAACTACAGGGGATATACAGTAATTTATATATTTTGTAAATAGAATTTATTACTTATTTCAATCATTATGTTTGAAATAAATAAAATCAGACTACTACTTTACAAATGATTTATACATTTTCATGATTCTCAGAGTTACAGCTAATATATCTCTTGTTTGAAGTAGAATAGTTGTTTTAAGCATCGCTTCTTTTATAGAAATATCATTTTCTATCGTAGTTTTTATAGCTGCTACGAGTTGTTGATTCACAAAGGTACGTACATCGTCTCTAGTCAGTTTTATTAATTCAAAATCTGAGAAGTCATCATTTTTGATAGACTTAATGACTAATGACAAGAAGGTGTCAACTTTGTATTTTAGACTTTCTACAATACCAAGAAATTCAAAGTCGGACTGCTCGTGTAGGTTTTTAATGTAATAGTTAACCTCCTCTGTCATGGTTAGCATAGATGTAGTCATATCATGAAGAAGATCTGTGGATAGCAAAAGAATTTGAGCTTCTTTTAAGTCTTTTTCTGAAAGTCGTTTGATGAGTTTCACATTTTCTACTCTCAATTTTATACTATCGCTAGACATTGTTTTTACTTGTTCGAAAACTTGTGAAACTTCTTTTTCGTCATAGTTTATAAGATCATCGAAAAGTTTATTTATATTCGATTTAGTCTCACTCAAGTGATTTACCACAAAAAGTTTATTAGCATTGAAAACATCAAGAGTATTTGAGCTCAATAAGTCTAACCGACTTTTTTGTTTTGCGTTCTTCTTTTCTTTATAATTAAAATTAAGATGGGAGAATACAATGAAAACAGACACAAAGGAAATTAATATACCCATACCCCAAGTACCGCCTTTTAATAAAATAAAAACGAATAAAGCAGAAACCCCAAATGCCATAAATGCTGTGATAAACCAACCTCCAATGACACTCAAAACCCCTGCAACTCTATACACTGCTGATTCTCGGCCCCAAGCTTTGTCGGCTAAAGATGCTCCCATAGCTACCATAAACGAAACGTAAGTAGTGGATAGGGGCAATTTATAAGAGGTGGCTAAAGCTATCAGCGAACTTGCCAACATCAAATTTACAGAAGCTCTGACTAAATCAAAAGCTGGTCTATCATGTATGATAGTAGCAGATCGCAAACGCTCTTTTTTTAATCCAATATTATATCGTTGTGCTAGATAATCTGGGAAAAAAGATTTTGCAATTTTAGAAATCAGCAAACTTGTTTTTACTATGCTTCTTGAAATGTTTGTGGGTTGGAAATGCTCTTCTCCATTGCCTTCGCTACCAAGTGAAACTTCAGTTTCGGTGACTTTGCGTGCTTTAGAACTGAGCCAAATAGTAAGTGCCATAATGATACCAGAAATCAAGAGCATATAGTTGGGTACTACAATATCATTGCCAGCCAGATAGGTTTGATAAGATTCATTTAATGGTACTGGATTTTGGGTCCACTGTGTATAAGCGATGAAGCCAGTGATAGGAACACCTATGAAATTGACTAAGTCATTGCCAGCAAATGCCATAGCCAATGCAAATGTGCCAGACAATACAAGAATTTTCAAAGGATTTACTTTAAATAAAAATTGAGCGATGAGCATATTCACTAACGCCAATAACCAAACACCCAAAAGTATGAGAAAGGTATGCTGTTGGATGTAACTAAAAAAATCCTTAGATATTAATGATGATCCTTTCAAACCTTTTACGAGTAAAAAATAAATGATGGATGTCAATCCTATGGAAGCAAAGAGAGATCCATATTTCTTTAGTTTTTTTTCATAATCGAAAGTAAACAAGAGCCTACTGAGATATTGTACCAAAGTACCACTCGTAAAGGCTAGTAAAATAGAAAGAAAAATACTACTAACTATAGATATGACACTACTGGCATTGATGTAGTTGTTGAGTTTTACTGGCATGCTTTTGTCTATTGAAACTATTACTCCAGCTATGATAGCAGCACCAAGCAGTTCGAAAACAATAGATACTGTGGTGGACGTAGGAAGCCCCAAAGAATTGAAAATGTCAAGGAGTAAAATGTCGGTGAGCATTACAGCTAAAAAGATCATCAAAAGCACATCGAGTGTAAAAAAACTAGGGTTAAAAATGCCCTTTCGAGCTATCTCCATGATTCCATTAGAAAACAAAGAGCCAAGAATTATCCCACATGCAGCGATAATAATGATTGTTTTGAATGAAGCTACTTTGCTCCCTATAGCAGAATTTAGAAAATTTACAGCATCGTTACTTACTCCTACTATTAAATCTATAACTGCTAAAACTAGCAATACGCCTACTATAAAAAGTAAAATATTCATTTCTCAATTTTAGTAGTTTTTAGTTGATTAAGAAACTAATAATGTATTATCTTTTTGTTAAATCAAAATATCTTAAAATCAATTCAAAAGAGTAAGGCTAATGCCATTCTATTTTAAAAATGATTAAGTTTGAAGCATGAAAAATATGTCCGTATCAGCAATTGTGAAAGAGCAGGCCTTAAAAGCAGCTCAAACTTTATTTGACGAAGGGGTGTCAGCAGATGCTATTGTAGTGAATCAAACAGTGAAAGAGTTTGAGGGAGATTATACTATAGTGGTTTTTCCACTCATCAAAATTTCTAAACAAAATCCAGAAAAAACCGCTCAACTTTTAGGAGAGTATTTAAAAGAAAAAACTGAGCTATTCGCAAGTTTTAATGTTGTGAAAGGCTTTTTAAATCTCAGTTTTACAGACTCTTTTTGGCTTAATAGATTAAATGATTTGCAATTTTCTGAAGATATTTTTTCTCCTACAGCTAAATCAGAAAAAGTACTTTTAGAATATTGTGGACCCAATACCAATAAGCCCCTGCACATAGGGCATCTAAGAAATATGATGCTTGGTTATTCGATGGGCGAAATTTTGAAAGTGAATGGCTATCCACTTCATAAAGTCAATATCTATAACGATAGAGGGATAGCTATTTGCAAGTCTATGGCGGCATATATTACAGCAGGCAATGGCGCTACACCAGAAAGCGCAGGCATAAAAGGTGACCATTTTGTAGGCGATTATTACGTGAGGTTTGGTGGTTTAGTTGAAAGTGAATTGAAAGAAGTATATAGAGTACCTGATGGAGAAAATATTTTTAAGAGCATAGGAAAAGAACGGGAGGTAGCAGAGCAAGAGACCAAAGTTTTTGGGTTGGCTAAGGAACTTCTCCTAAAATGGGAAGCTGGGGATGAAGAAACAATAGCGTTGTGGAGTAAAATGAACGGCTGGGTGTACGATGGTTTTAAAAAGACATTTGATTTATTGGGTGTAGATTTTGAAAAGGATTATTATGAAAGTGAAACCTATAAGTTAGGAAAGGAAATCGTAGAAGAAGGGCTTGAGAAGGGTTTGTTTTATAAACGAGCCGATGGTGCTACTGCTATAGATTTCTCACCCCAAGGGCTAGATGAAAAAGTGCTGTTGAGAAGCGATGGTACTTCAATTTATATCACCCAAGATTTGGGAACTGCCAACGAGCGTTATAAGGAGTTTGCAATGGATAGGATGATTTATGTAGTGGCAAACGAACAAGATTATCACTTTAAGGTACTAAAGCTTATTCTTCAGCAAATGGGTAAAAAATGGGCAGATGGTATATATCATCTTTCTTATGCACTAGTAGAGTCGCCTACCGGTCGCTTTAAATCTAGAGAAGGCAAAACTGCTGATGCAGATGATATGATAGCAGAAGTGTTGCGCATAGCAGAAGAGAAAACAAAGGAGTTGGGCAAGATTGATGACTTTACGGAAGATGAAGCAAAGGCATTGTATAAGCTTATCGGATTAGGAGCATTAAAGTTTTTTATACTTCGAGTAAATCCATACAAGAAAATAATATTTAATCCTGAGGAGTCTATAGATTTTCAAGGACAGACAGGGCCTTTCATTCAATACACACACGCTCGTATTCGTTCTATCATCCGCAAGGCAGAGAGAGAGATACAGCCTATAGAAACTTCATCTAGTCTTCATGAAACAGAGCGTCAGTTGATTTTGCTGCTCAATGAATATCCTGAAATACTCCAAAGTGCATGCGATAAATACGACCCATCTGAAATCGCTAATTTTGCTTATGCATTGGCAAAAACGTACAATAAATTTTATAACGATTTGCCGATACTCTCCAACACTGTTAGTGCAACAGATCGAAACACACGGGTTTGTATTTCAGCACAAACTGCACGTACTATAAAACACGCCATGAAACTATTGGGGATAGATGTACCAGAAAAAATGTAATTGACTTTTAAAATAAAATATATGCAAAATAAAACGCCAAAGGATTCTGTAATTACTATGACAGAAATCGTACTTCCAAATGATACCAACGCTCTTCATAATTTGAGAGGAGGAAAAATATTGCACTGGATGGATATAGCATCGGCTATAGCTGCTGGTAAACACGCCAATGCCGTAGTGGTTACTGCATCTGTAGATAATGTATCTTTCGAAAACCCAATAAAGTTGGGTGATGTAGTCACTATTACGGCAAAAGTAACACGGGTTTTCAATACCTCACTCGAAACACATATTGAAGTATGGGCTGAAAATCTTCCAACACAAACACGCTACAGATGCAATGAAGCCTATTATACATTTGTAGCTTTAGATAGTAACGGAAAACCCAAAAAAGTAAACCCACTGCAACCAGAAACTGAAGAAGAAGTAAAACAATATGAAGGCGCAAAAAGAAGAAGAGAGCTACGTTTGGTGTTAGCAGGTAGGATGAAAGCATCAGAGGCGCTAGAGTTGAAAGAACTCTTTAGTTAATCAATATTATAAATATAAAACAAAAGAAAGTGGTATTCTGAAAATAGTACTTTCTTTTTACTCCCTTCCATGGCACTGTTTAAACTTCTTGCCACTTCCACATGGACAAGGGTCATTTCTTCCAATTTGAGGCCCAACTCGTAGTGGCTGTGGTTTTCGTTCTGGTGTTGACGGCACATCACCAGGATTACCATTAGCATCTACTTCTTCTTTGTTTGTTTGTAGCTTGCTCATGTCTGTTTGGCGTTGTTGGCCTTCTCGTACTTGATTGCTATTAGGATCGTTTGAAGGTAACTGTGCTTTAAATAAGAAAGAAGCGATATCGCCATTCACCAAAGACATCAATCGTTTAAACAAATTAAATGACTCTATTTTGTAAATTACCAATGGATCTTTTTGCTCAAAGTGAGCAGTTTGTACTTCATGTTTGAGGTCATCCATCATTCTCAAATGGTCTTTCCAAGCCTCATCTATGATCGCTAGAGAAACAGATTTTTCAAAGTATTTCCAAATATCTTTACCCTCCGTTTCTACTATTTGCTTTAAAGGGACTAAAATGTTAAGTCCTTTTTTATTGTCTGAAAAAGGAATAGCAATGAGGTTAATCATATCTCCTCTCTCTTTGAATATGGAGCGAAGAATAGGCATAGTAGAAGCTTTTACGCTCTCTCTTTTCTTTTCGTATGTCTCTAGCACTTCATCAAACAATTCGTTGGTCAAGTTAACCACATCACCTTTTAGAAATCTATCTTTGTCTATCGTAGAATTGATACCAAAGTATTTCACTAACTCCAAGTCAAATCCTTCATAATCTTTTACAGGGGCGTAATTGTTGACTATCTCATCACACAAATCATATAAACCATTTTGAATATCAAGCGAAAGTCTTTCTCCGAACAATGCATGTTTTCGTTTTCCATAGATAACTTCTCTTTGACGATTCATCACGTCATCGTATTCAAGCAATCGTTTACGGATTCCAAAGTTATTTTCTTCCACTTTTTTCTGTGCACGCTCTATTGATTTAGTGATCATGCTATGTTGTATCACTTCACCTTCTTGGTAGCCGAGTTTATCCATCACTTTAGATATTCTTTCAGAGCCGAAAAGGCGCATCAAATCATCTTCGAGAGATACGTAGAACTGCGATGAACCCGGATCTCCTTGTCGTCCTGCTCTACCTCTTAGCTGTCTATCTACACGTCTAGAGTCATGGCGCTCAGAACCAATGATGGCAAGACCTCCAGCCGCTTTTACTTTATCTGATATTTTAATGTCAGTACCCCTACCTGCCATGTTAGTAGCTATAGTCACAGCACCATCCATACCCGCACTTTCAACTATATCGGCCTCACGCTGATGTTGTTTAGCATTAAGTACATTGTGTTTTATTTTTCGAAGTGTAAGCATTCTACTCAACAACTCTGAGACCTCCACATTGGTAGTTCCTACTAGCACTGGCCTTCCTGCAGCTGTAAGTTGGCCAATTTCATCAATAATTGCGTTATATTTTTCACGCTTTGTTTTATAAATCAAATCCTCTTTATCATCTCTTATGATAGGTCTGTTTGTTGGAATAGTAAATACATCTAATTTGTAAATATCCCAAAGTTCGCCTGCTTCTGTTATCGCTGTACCAGTCATACCGCAGAGCTTATGAAACATTCTAAAATAGTTTTGGAGTGTTATGGTAGCCATAGTTTGCGAAGCAGCTTCTATCTTTACAGCCTCTTTAGCTTCTATAGCTTGATGCAAACCATCAGAGTATCGTCTTCCATCTAAAATACGGCCTGTGTTTTCATCTACAATTTTCACTTTGCCATCCATTACTACATATTGGATGTCTTTTTCAAAAAGAGTATATGCTTTAAGCAACTGTTGTACGGTATGAATACGTTCTGATTTTTCGCCAAACTCATTCATAAGTTGCTCTTTCATTTGTAGTTTTTCTTCAGCAGTATTAGTTGATTTCTCAATTTGCGCTACTGCAGTTCCTACATCTGGTACAACAAAAAAGTGAGGGTCTTCACCTGATCCAGTGATAAGCTCTATGCCTTTGTCAGTCAAATCTACAGAGTTATTTTTTTCATCTATTGTAAAATAAAGCTCTTTGTCAGCTAGAGGCATATTTTTTTGTTGCTCTGCTAGGAAATGATTTTCGGCCTCGCGCATCACTTGAGTTACACCAGGTTCCGACAAAAATTTAATAAGCGCATTATTTTTAGGAAATCCTCTAAACGACCTGTAAAGTGCAATTCCACCTTCACCTTCTTTGACTCCAGTACTGCCTTCTTTGATGAGTCGTTTTGCATCAATAAGATATTGATTACAAACTTTCTTTTGTGTTTCTATGAGTTTAGAAATCCTTGGTTTTAATTCAAAAAATTGTTTTTCATCATTGCTTGCTACTTGTCCTGAAATAATAAGTGGCGTCCTAGCATCATCTATCAATACAGAGTCTACTTCATCTACCATTGCGAAATGATGTTTTCGTTGCACCATTTCTTCAGGATTATTCACCATGTTATCTCTCAAATAATCAAATCCAAACTCATTGTTGGTGCCATAAGTGATATCTGCATTGTAGGCGTGTTTTCTTTCAGACGAATGAGGTTGATAAAGGTCTATGCAGTCTACTCTTAACCCTAAAAAGTTAAAGATTGGAGCATTCCATTCTGAGTCACGTCTTGCCAAATAGTCATTTACAGTAACGATACTCACTCCCTCTCCAGCCAAAGCATTGAGGTAGGCTGGTAAAGTAGCCACGAGAGTTTTTCCTTCTCCAGTAGCCATCTCAGCTATTTTTCCTTGATGCAAAATAATACCACCTATCAACTGAACATCATAATGAATCATATTCCATTTCACAGTATTACCAGCAGCTTTCCACTCATTGAGATATACTACCGAGCTGCCTTTGATTTGTATACTTGGATTTTTTACAGATAAAGTTCGGTCTAATTCTGTAGCAGAAGCTGCTATTTCTGTATGTTCTGTAAAGCGTCTTGCTGTTTCTTTGACTACAGCAAATGCTTCAGGTAAAATGTCATTCAGAATTTCTTCAAGTTGTTGATCACGCTCCTTCGAAAGAGCATCGATTTCTTTGTAAAGGTTATCTTTTTGTTGGAGGTTCTCTTCGTTTTCAGCACGATCGTTGAGTTCGGTTTTTTTAGTATCAAATTCAGAAAGATACTCTTTTATTCTAGTTTTAAATTCTTCTGTTTTTGCTCGAAGTTGGTCATTAGATAAAGAAGTTAACTTTGCATATTCTTCATTGATTTGAGAAACAATGCTATCTAGTTTTTTTAATTCACGTTGGTTTTTAGATCCAAACAAAGAGGTAAGAACTCGTTCAATAATATTTGCCATTGGAGTATGTGTATATTAAGTTTAATTTTTTTATGCTTCAAAAAGTCTGCTAAATTATATTTTTAAGCTGATTTTTAGACTTCAAGAGTCATTCCAAACTAATAAAATGTATTTTTTTGACAAAAGGGCTTTAAATTTGAGCGAAAATGCCTTTTTAGTGTTTTATTGCAGACAAAATAACAGACTATGAGCTTGTATTACGAGCCGTTTTTTAAACAGAGCGCATCTACTCAAATAGCTGCACTCATAGATCCTGAAAAAGCTACAATAGATTTTTTAGAAAAAATAGTGGCAGTGGGTGAGTCGTGTTTTTTAGATTGGTGGTTTGTGGGTGGAAGCACTGTTACAAAAGAGCAAATGGATTTCACTGTAAACTTTCTAAAATCGTCATCTTCCATTCCTGTGATTATTTTTCCAGGTCATGTAGACCAAATACACAACAAGGCAGATGCTTTACTTTTTATGAGTTTACTGAGTGGGCGCAATCCAGAGTATCTTATTGAGCAACAAATAAAAGCTGCTTCTATATTGAAATATGAAAATTTACCTGTGATACCTACAGCATATCTTTTGGTAGAAGGAGGTAGCCAATCTACTACAGCAAGGGTGAGCAATACTTTACCTATTGCAGATATAGAAATTTTAGAAAATACAGCGATAGCAGCGCAATACATGGGGATGAAAGCACTTTATTTAGAGGCAGGAAGTGGAGCGCAAAAGACATTGAATCCTAATTGGGTGAGTAGAATAAAAAATAAAGTAGATATGAAAATGATAGTAGGAGGGGGTATAAGCAACGAAGATGATGCGCTAATCTTGGCTAGGACAGGAGCTGATGTTTTAGTCATTGGTAATGCATTAGAGCAAAATTACTTATTATTGAAATCAATTTGTAATACAGTGAAAAGTAAAATATGATAACTGGTATAGTAAGAAAATCAACTGGAAGTTGGTATGAAATATTTATAGAAGGTCATGAACTTATTTCAGCTAGACTAAAAGGAGTGATACGATTAGATGAAACTAAAGATACAAATCCAGTAGCTGTTGGAGATAAAGTAGTATTGGAACAAGATGCACAAACAAACGATTGGATGATAGTAGAGGTTTGTGATAGAAAAAATTATATAGTTCGCACATCACCAAAACACAAGGGAGCTAGGCATGTAATAGCTGCAAACATAGACCAATGTATTTTGATAGCTACTTTAGATGCTCCCCGAACATCCTCTGGATTTATTGATCGATTTTTGATGGCTGCGGAGGCTTATCGTATACCAACTGTAATCGTATTTAATAAAATAGATTTACTTGATGTAAAAGGAAAGAATAAACAAGGGAATATGGCATCTGTATATTCTCAAATTGGGTATAAGATTATATCAACTTCTACTACTCAAAATGTAGGTATAGACTTGCTAAGAGACGCTATGAAACATAAAACTAGTTTAGTTTTTGGTCATTCTGGAGTAGGTAAATCTTCGCTCATGAATATGATACAACCCTCTTTAAATCTAAGGACTGGCCATTTATCTCGATTTGCTAA
>JBIKJU010000123.1:0-6309 GCA_044360745.1 Chitinophagales bacterium | reverse complement strand
CTACAGATGCCGCAGTTGCTGCATATCTTCCAACTATTGGGTTATTTGCTTGACTAAAGTCTATATCATTGAAGTCTGTACGGTTAAAAGAAACGGAAAGCGAAGTAGGTTTTTTGCCACCTAACCAAGGCTCAACAAAAGCAAGTGTGTAAAACTGACTTCGTTTTCCATTGGATTGAAAACGCAATGTCAATCGTTGTCCATCACCAGAAGGCAAAGGCGACCAAGCTTTTTTATCGATAATGTTTTTAATAGAAAAGTTTGTAAAAGAAATCCCTAAAGTTCCTATAAATCCTTGTGCTTGTCCGCCATATCCAGCAGAAAGTTCTAACTGGTCAGATGGTTTTTCGGTGACACGGTATTCAATATCTACTGTTCCATTTTCGGGATTTGGTATAGGTATTACATCAAGCTGTTGTGGATCGAAATAGCCTAGGTTTACGATTTGTCGCTGAGATCTAATAAGGTCTGCACGACTAAATTTGTTACCAGGCAAAGTAAATAACTCACGTCTTATGACATGCTCGTTTGTTTTAGTGTTGCCCATGATACGCACATCACGTATTGTAGCTTGTTGTCCCTCATTTACTCGCAACTCTACATCTATAGAGTCACCATCCACTTTTACTTCTAATGGCGTTACATTAAAAAATAAATATCCATCATCCATATACAAAGAGCTTACATCACCTCCGTTTGGATTTGAAAATAATTTTGCCTCTAAGTCTTTCGTACTGTAGATGTCACCTCGCTTTACGCCTAATATTTTACTCAAAAGAGAATCCGAATATTTGGTGTTTCCATTCCATTGTATATTCCTAAAATAATATTGGCGACCTTCTTTTATTCGCATATTGATTACAAGGTTCTTGTCATCGACCCTAAAAACAGAGTCGTACTCAATAGACATATCTCTATATCCTTTAGAGTGATAAAATTCAACAATCTTATCTTTATCACCTTCATATTCTGGACGTTTAAACTTAGATGCCTTGAAAATATTGAGGTTTACAAAGCGGTCGAGGTATTCATACATCCTAGTAGGGGCCAAATTGCCTGGTATATGATACCATCGAGGATGGTTTGGTTCTTTTGCAAAGTTCTTTTTGAACCTAAAAATAGCTGGTAAGTCAAATTTGATTTTTTCTTTAGTGTCTTTCATTTTGCCCTTTATCTGGCCCTCCGAAAATACACTTACTCCTTCTAGATTGATTTCTTTAATTTTAACCAAAGGCCCTTTTTCTATAAAGTATTGAACTTGTACTGAGTTGGCTAGATTAGAGTCTATTTTCTCTTTTACTTCTACATCTATATTTAGATATCCTTTGTCAATAAAATACTTTGTAATTTGATGAACAGAGGTGCGCTTAGCGTTTTCAGTAAATATACTTCCAGCTCTTATGTCTAGTTTCTTTTTTAGCTCCTCTACATCCGAAGACTTTACACCCTTTAGGTTATAGCGCGAAACTCTAGGTCTCTCCTCAACTATAATCGTTAGAAAAATCTTTTCACCTTCTATTTTGTCAGTACGAATTGATACTTGTGTAAAAAGCTTTTGTTTCCAAAGAGCTTTTATAGCTTTTGAAACGTCTTCACCTGGCACTTTTACCTTCTCGCCTTTTTGAAGACCCGAAAGGGTAATCAATACCCGCTCATCTAAAAATCGAGTGCCCTCTACTTGCACACCTCCAAGTTCGTATTCTTTAGCTTTTGAGTAGTCCATAACTGGAGGGGTCTGAGCTACGATAGGATTTAATGAGTATATACAAAAAAGTGTAATGACCAATAATCGGAATGGACTATGAATAAATGTTTTCAAAATATTAGCTGTTGGGTGTTATTGATTCTGAAAGTTGGTCTGAAGTTTTGCCAAATCGCCTTTCTCGCTGCTGATAAGAAAGAATAGCACGATAAAGCTCCTCTTTGCTAAAGTCAGGCCAAAGAACTGGAGTAAAATAAAATTCAGCATAAGCGAGTTGCCACAGCAAAAAATTGCTGAGTCTGTTTTCTCCACTACTGCGTATCATCAATTCTGGGTCAGGTAGGTCTTTAGTATATAAATGATTTGAAATTAGGTCTTCGTTTATATCATCAAGGTTAAGATCGCCATTTTTTATTTTTTGTGCAATTGTTTTTGTGGCATTTGTTAGTTCTGATTTGCCGCTGTAGTTGAGTGCTAAAACTAAGTCCATACGGTCGTTTTTAGCTGTGGCATCGATAGCATAATTTAGCTCATCAAAGGTGGCTTTAGGAAGCTGAGATAGATTACCGATGGCTTTGAGGCGAATATTATTTTTGTTTAAAGTCTTTATTTCTAGTCTTATTGTTTTGAGTAGCAGTTTCATAAGAGCTGACACCTCATCTACTGGTCTATTCCAGTTTTCGGTAGAGAAAGCATAAAGGGTGAGGTGTTTTACTCCGAGTTCTGCACAAGCTTCTGCGGTATCTCTCACGGCTTTTACACCATTGGTATGGCCAAAAACCCTGTTTTTGCCGTGTTGTTTTGCCCATCTCCCATTGCCATCCATTATTATGGAGATATGCTTTGGTAAATTATCTAAGTCTATTTGCTCTTTTAAACTCATGCAATTGCTAAACGGGTTTATTCACTTTTATTTTATCAAAAGTGGCCAAAAATAGTAAAATTAGTTCATTTAGTAGTCGAAACGCTGTTGTTTATGTTTTTTAAGAATATTAAGAGATAGAAATAAGGCACGAAAAAGCTATTTAAAGCATCTATTGATTAATATTGCCGAGATAAAAGTGCTAAAGAATGGAAAGCAATAAAATTTTTATAGACCTCAGGGGGGTAAATGCCTTTTTAGACGGGCATATTAGCGGTTCATATTGTATAGAATTGAACGAGAAATTAGAGATTTACCTCTCTTTACTAGAAGAGGATTTGCCACTTTGTTTTGTTATTTTTGAACAACAGCAAACCGATCCTTTGTTTAAAAACAAATGTTTGGCTATTAGCAAAGATTTTTTGATTTGGGAAAGTCAAGAACATAAAGAAATAGATATGTGTATAGCTATTGACACAGAGGAGTTTAAGTTAGATTATGAGTTTGATGAGTTTTTTTTGATAGACGTTCGTTCTGCCGAAGATTTTGCAAAAGGAAGTCTAGAGCATGCTGAATCGCTACCTATAGATGAGCTCACCAATAGTATAGTAGATTTAGACACTGACCAGACCTACTATATCTTTGGTGATGATGTGGCTCAGGTGGTTTTTACTGCTAGTATTTTTAAGCGACATGGATTTCACGCTATACGTTTAGTTTCTGCACCATATGAATTATTAAAAGTAGAAATGAGGTGATGAAAAATAACGAAACATACAATAAACATGAATTTTAGTGTTCAAAATAGAGAAGATTTTATTCAGCAATCAAAGGCTGAGGAGTTTGATTTGCTAGTCATTGGCGGAGGTATTACAGGTGCTGGAATTGCTTTAGATGCAGCTATTCATGGACTGAAAGTGGTGTTGATAGAAAAGGCTGATTTTGCAAGTGGTACTAGTAGTAGGTCTACAAAATTGATACATGGTGGATTGCGATATTTAAAGCAACTTGAGTTTAAGTTGGTAAAAGATGTTGGAAGCGAACGAGCTATCGTTTACAGAAACGCATTAAATATTGTTCGACCTGAAAAAATGTTGTTGCCTCTCACCGCAGATGGTTCATTAGGCAAGCAGTCTTCGTCTCTTGGACTTTGGATTTATGATTTACTAGCTGGTGTAAAAAAACAAGAGCAAAGAAGAATGCTTACAAAAGAGGCCACTTTGGCAGAGGAGCCTTTGCTTAACTCTAGGTCTTTAACAGGAGGAGGTTTATACTACGAGTATAGAACAGATGATGCTAGACTAGTGATGGCATTAGCCAAAACAGCATATCGAGAAGGAGCAGTATTGCTCAACTATTGTGAGCAAAAAAGTTTTGTGTATGATCAAAATTCAAAAGCTGTAGGAGCTATTGTAAAGGATGTTTTTAGCGGTCAAGAATGGACTATAAAAGCAAAGGCTATTGTTAATGCTACTGGACCAGGTGTAGATGTGGTGAGGAAAAAAGACAACTCTCTATTTGGCAAACGACTCCAATTGACAAAAGGTGTGCATATTGTTTTTCCATACCAAAAATTGCCCTTGAAACAAGCTGCCTATTTTGATGTATCTGACGGCAGAATGATTTTTGCGATACCTCGTGATGGCGTCACCTATGTAGGAACTACGGATACAGTGTATACCCAAGACATAGATAGGCCTTTAGCTTCAGCCGAAGATGTAACCTATCTTTTATCTGCTACAAACGCAATGTTTCCTACTTTGAATTTAACATTAGAAGATATAACATCGAGCTGGGCAGGCCTTAGACCTCTGATTTATCAAGATGGCAAAAGCCCTTCTGAGTTGTCTAGAAAAGATGAGATTATAACTTCAGAATCTGGTGTGATTTCGATAGCTGGCGGTAAGCTTACCGGTTATCGCTTGATGGCCGAAAAAATTATTTCTTTAGTGCAAGCAAAGCTAGATCATCATCAAAACAAAAGTATCAGTACCAAAACAAAAGTATTGAGTGGCTGTGAATTTGAAAACGAGATGGCTTATCAAGACTTTACATCTTCGCTTATAAAAAATGGACTTTCGGTTACTTGGTCAAAAAAATGGGCTAATAGATATGGGACTCGAAGCACAGAAATTTTTGATTTGTATCAATCAATTTTGTTAAAAGAATCAGATCAAGAAAAGGCATTGTTATTGGCAGAAGTAAACTATGTTATACATCATGAAATGGCTTGCAAACTCAGTGACTTTATAGTACGTAGGTCTGGCATGTTATATTTTGAGATAGAACTTCTTAAAAAGCATTTATTAAGCATAGCTGAAGAAATGCAAGGCATAATGCAATGGGATGACACTCGAACAAAAGAAGAAATAAAGGATGCGTTACTATTGATCAATGAGGTAACTAATTTTCAATAGATTATACCTATTCAAACTCTATAAGCAATGTTCCTTTCTCTACCGCTAGACCTGCTTGTGCATGAATGGTTTTTATTGTAGCGTTGTTTGAAGCTTTGAGAGCGTTTTCCATTTTCATAGCTTCTAAAACCAATAAAACATCCCCTTTTTTTACTTCCTGTCCTTCCTTTACAGTTATTTGTTTGACGAGTCCTGGCATAGGAGCTTTGAAAAGATTGTTTTTAGAAGAAGTTGTATTTTGAATACCTAGTTTTTGTAGTAAAATATCAGTACTGTCCATTAGTTTCACTTCAAACTCTTTACTATTTACCATTAGTACTACTTTTTTATCTTCTTTATCGATACTTACTACACTAGCTCTATATGATTTATTGTCTATAAGTAAATGAATTTCATCTTGATTTATAGGAACAATATCAATCTTATGGTCATTGTTATTGATAATGTTGTCATTTATATCGAAGCTATCTAGTTGATTTACAATTGCTTTCATACTTAAATTGATTTTTCTTGAATTTTTTTTAAAAAACTTGAAACCTTTATTTATTGCCTCCGTAAATATAAGCAGAACAAATTAATAATCACATAAATCAACTTATTATGAAAAAGTTTACCATCACACTCGCAATCTTCGCTACTTTAGGAATCACTTCTTTAGTTGCAAATCCAAATCCTGAAAAAAAAGAGTTTAAAAACACTCATCATGAAATTAATTTGGAAGTAGAGCGTATAAAAGGAGAAGTAGCTATACACTTGCTATCTCAAAACTTTACAGAACTTGATCAAGTAATAATAGAAAGAAGTGGAGATGGAATTCAAGGATTTACTCTATGCAAAGTTTTAGATGTAAAAGATCAACAAATAGTAGAAGGAAATTATGTAGTAGCAAAGGATAGATTTCCTTATCCAGCATCAATGGATACCTACTATAGAGTCAAAACTATTTCTAAAGAAGGAATTACAAAAATATACGCACCTATTCAGTTACAATCGTTACATAATTAATACCAAAGATAGGGTATAGTTTAAGGGGAATGACTTCGGTTGTTCCCTTTTGCTTTTTATAGCTTACCAAATTTTTTTTCCAGCAAATCAAAACGATAATCAAAAATTCCTTTGAGCTGTTTTTTTACAAATAGCCATTGAGCAAGATCTCCTAACCAACCTAGCGGCAGTTTGTAGTGAACTAAGTCAGTCATTTCTACTCCGCCCTCTATTTCTTTAAAATGATGTTGATGATGCCAGAGTACATAAGGTCCAAAGCGCTGCTCGTCTATGAAGTAAACGTTTTCTTTCACGTGAGTGATTTCTGTCATCCAATAAAGAGG